>JALOQG010000239.1 GCA_025453505.1 Myxococcota bacterium
ATTCTTGAATCGCACCGTCACGAAGATCATCGAGATCGATGCGGGCGAGCTGATCACCTATTCGGGCGACTACGAGTTCTACGAGCGCCAGCGCGCGATCGCCGAGCGCGAGCAGGCGGCGCAGTTCGCACGTCAGCAGGCGATGCTGGCGAAGGAAGAGGCGTTCATCGCACGCTTCAAGGCGCGCGCGAGCCACGCCGCGCAGGTGCAGAGCCGCGTGAAGAAGCTCGAGAAGATCGAGCGCGTGGAGCCCCCGAAGCGGCGGCAGACGGTGGACTTCGAGTTCCGCCCGGCGCCGCGTTCCGGCGACGACGTCGTGAAGATCGCGGGCCTGCGCAAGGCGTACGGCGATCGCAAGGTCTTCGACGGGCTCGACCTGTTGGTGCGGCGCCGCGAGCGCTGGTGCGTGATGGGCGCCAACGGCGCGGGCAAGAGCACGCTGCTCAAGCTCGTCGCGGGCGAGGCGCAGCCGGACGCCGGCAGCGTCACGATCGGCGCCGCCGTCAAGATGGGCTACTTCGCGCAGCACTCGATGGAAGTGCTGGGCGGCGACGACAGCGTCTTCGAGACGCTCCAGCACGCGTTCCCGAACGCCGCCGTCGGATCGCTGCTCGCGCTGGCGGGCGCGTTCGGCTTCTCGGGCGACGAGGCGGAGAAGCGCTGCCGTCTGCTCTCGGGCGGCGAGAAGGCGCGGCTGGTGCTCGCGCGTATGCTCTTCGATCCGCCGAACTTCCTGGTGCTCGACGAGCCGACCAATCATCTCGACCTGGGAACCAAGGAGATGCTGATCCGTGCGCTCGCGGGCTTCGAGGGCACGATGCTCCTCGTCTCGCACGATCGGCACTTCCTCGCCGAGCTGACCAATCGCGTGCTCGAGCTGAACCCGGGCGATCCGCGCGTCTACGCCGGCTCCTATGCCGAGTACGTTGCGGCGAGCGGCCACGAGGCGCCGGGGATGCGCAGCTAGCCCGCCGGAAATCGGGGTTGGCGCGGTTCAAGGGCCGGCGCGGAGCGAAGCGAGGGTCGCGGCTTCGAGACCGCGGACGTCGAGCCCGATGCTGCGCTCGAGCGCGCGGTCGAGATCGCCGTGGCGCAGGTAGTGCGCGAGGAACGCGCGCAGCGCGCGATCGCCGCCGCGACGCGCGAGCGTGTCGACCAGCGCTGCGGCCTGGAGATACGCGAGCGGCGCCGCGTCCGGCGCGAGCGCGACGAGGGTCGGCCGCGCGAGGGCGTCGAACGGAAGCAGCGCGTCGCGATCCGCTGCGTCCGCGAGTGCCGCCCGGGCGCCGGGGCCCAGCGCCGGTCGTCCTGCGACGCGCGCCGAGAACCACTCGGCGAGTCCTTCGTTCAGCCAGGCCGGGACGGCGAGCGAAGGGGCCTCGGCGTCGAGCGCGGCGTGCAGCAACTCGTGGTGCAGCGTGCCGGTGAGCTGCGGCGTCACGCGCACGTCGCCGCGCACGCGGATGATGCCGCCATAGAAGCCGGCCGCCGGGAACGGAAGGAGGGCGGCAAAGCGCGCGTCGAAGATCGCCGCGTCGTAGACCTCGACTTCGATGCGCCGCCGTGGCCGCAGCCCCAGCACGTCGTCGAGCGCGTCGTAGCCGGCTTCGAGTACGTCGAGCAGCTCGCGCTGGAACTGGTTCGAACCGCGCGGCCCCGTGCGCTGGTCGATCGCGACGTCCTCGCGCAGCACGAAGTGACGCGATCCGCGCTCGTCGAAGCGGCCGTCCGCGCCACCGGCGGCACTCGCCGGGCCACACGGGATCGCGAAGCTCGCGAGACAGATCGCAACGATCGGAACCAGCCCGGCGAGCGAGCGGCGCGAGGGGGAAGGCATGCGTCGAGCGTAGCGACTGCCCGGGCCTAGAAGACGAGCACTCCGAAGCGGTGCGGCAGGTGGAAGTCGGGTGGCGTCGCGAAGGTCGGAGACCACGCGGAGAAGTGGCCGCCGGCGTGACGATCGATGCGGTAGAAGTTGGCGCGCCAGCGCGTGCCCGGTGCGGGTGCGTCGGTCTCCAGCGACGCGAACGGGATCGCCCACGCGACGCTCCAGCGCGCGGGCTCGATCCGCACCGCGCGCTGCCAGCCCGCGCAGCTCCACTCGCGGTCTACGCGCAGCGTCGCGCGGTGGCCGTCGGGGTTCTCGACGCGCGCCTCGAACCAGGCGTCGGCGGCACTCGATTCGAGCTCGAAGTAGCGGCGCGGATCGCCGCTCGGGGCGAGGAACGCTTCGACGACGTCGTCCGTTTCGTAGATCGGAAGATTGCGGCCCCGCTGCGTCGCGATCGGATCGCCGCCTTCGCAGTGGAAGACGAGATGCAGACGCTCGCCGTCGTGTGCGACGCGTAGCGCCGTCGCGCGGAATCCAGCGGCTGGCGCGCCGCCGTGGGAAGGAACGAGCGAGACCGGTGCGATGGCGTGCCACGGGGGCTTTACGAGTTCCGCGCCGACGGGGATCTTGTGCGCCACGCGCGGGACGTGCAGCGCGGGGAGCCGCTCCATTTCCACGTCGACTTCCGTTTCGAAGGGCACGGCCGACACGAGTAGCGACGCGGCGTCCGCGGCGCTCCCCGCGGAGCGCCTGCGCGCGGTCGCCGAAGCGTTCGAGATCCCCGGGCGCTGGATCGCGTCGCGCCGCTGGGGCACCGGCTGGATCAACGACACGCTGCTCGCGGAGTTCGACGACGCCGGTCGCCGCACGCGCTGGATCCAGCAGCGCATCAACGCGGGCGTCTTCCGCAATCCCGCGCACGTGATGGAGAACATCGCGCGCGTGACGGAGCACCAGCGCCGTGCGCTGGCGCGTCGCGACGCGGCGGACGCCGAGCGTCGCGCGCTCCGGCTCGTGCCCGCACGCGATGGCGGCTTCGCCTGGGTCGACGCCGACGGGGCGTGGTGGCGCAGCTTCCACTTCATCGAGGGCGCCAGCACGCGCGATGCGGTGGGCAGCCCGGCGGAGGCCGGCGCCGCCGCCGAGGCGTTCGCGCGCTTCCTCGCCGATCTCGCGGATCTGCCCGCGCCGCGCCTGCACGAGACGATCCCGCACTTCCACGACGCACGCGCGCGCTTCGACCAGCTTCGCGCCGCCGCGGCAGCCGACGCCCACGGGCGCCTCGCCGGCTCTCGCCGCGAGCTCGACGCGGCGCTCGCGCACGAGCCGCTCGTCGCGAAGCTGGAGTCGCTGCTCGCGTCCGGCGCGCTACCCGAGCGCGTGTCGCACAACGACACGAAGATCAACAACGTGCTGCTCGACGACGCGACGGGCGAGGGCGTGTGCGTGATCGATCTCGACACCGTGATGCCCGGCAGCGCGCTCTACGATTTCGGCGATCTCGCGCGGCGCGCCGCGAGCCCGGTCGCCGAGGACGAGCGCGATCTGGCGAAGGTGCGCGTTGATCCCGCGCTCTTCGAGGCGCTCGTCGCGGGCTGGCTGCGCGGCGCGGGCGATTGCCTCGCGGACGCCGAACGCCACGAACTCGTCTTCGCGAGCCAGCTCATGACACTCGTGATCGGCATGCGCTTCCTGGCCGATCATCTCGCCGGCGACGTCTACTTCCGCATCCAGCGGCCCGGCCAGAACCTCGATCTCGCGCGGACGCAGCTCGCGCTGCTGGCGGATTTCGACCGCCGGGAAGAGTCGCTGCGCGCGATCGCCGGGCGACTCGCGCGCGGCTGATCAGGCGAGCAGGCGCCGCCGCGCGGCGCCGAGACCGCCGAGCGCGAGCACGATCTCGGCGCCGAGTCCACAGCTGCCACCGGCCGTCTCGCGATTCTTCCACGCCACGTTGCACTGCGCGTCCGGCGGCGATCCGTCGAAATCGGTGCCGCCGTCGAGATCGTTGTCGATGCCGTCGTTGCACTTCGGGTTCTCGAGCGTGGCGATCGGCTCGGCGCAGCCGGGGTCGGCGGGAAAGTCCGTGAGGCCGTCGCCGTCGTCGTCGAGATCGTTGTCGCAGACGAAGGCGGCGGAGCGCTCGGACGCGTCGCCCGCGTCGGCGCAGCCGGGATCCGCCGGGAAGTCGGCGCGTCCGTCGCCGTCGTCGTCGCTTCCGTTGCTGCACGCGGGCTCCGGTGCGGAGGGGCAGCTCTGCGACACGACGTACCCGGGATGCGCCGCCACCTCGGCCTGGAACGCGTCCCACGCGAAGGGAGCATTGCGGAGGACCGCGTCGAGCCACGGCCGCAACAGCGCGATCGTCTGAGCGTGCTGCGTGCCGCGCGGGATCGAGGCCGAGCAGAACTCGCCGAGGTCGCAGGTGAAGTTGTAGTCGTTGAACTGGCAGTGGCTCGCGCCGTCGATCTCGACGTACGCCTTGCAGCTCGCGGCCGACGCCTCGTAGATCGGGATCTGGTGATCGCCGGGCGGCGCGACGCAATCGTTCGCGGCGGCGATCACGAGCGTCGGCACCGCGATGCTCGCGGCGGCGGTGATCGCCGACGGGTTCGTGTTCGCGGCCGCGAAGCCGAACACGGCGTCGATGCCCGCGTCGCCGAGCGCGCCCAGGAAGCTCGCGCCGCCGCCCATCGAGTGTCCGCCGACGGCGCCCATCGCCGCGACGGCGCCGAACAGGAACGAAGCAGGCGTCGCGCCTTCGCTCTTCACCCGGTTCACGAGATACGCGAGGTCCTCGCCGAAGTTCGTGTGGTTCGGCAAGAGCCCGGTCTCGGTCGCGGGCAGGACGACGATGTAGCCGTCGGCCGCGAGACCCTCGACGAAGCCGTAGACGTTCGAGCCCATCGTGAAGCCGTGGCCGAATGCCACGACCGGGAAGCCGCCCGGCGGCGGCGCCGACACCGGCACGTTGTCGCCGGCCGCGTCGGCCGGGTAGAAGACGTCGGTGGCGATCGAGCGGTTGCCGCGCGCCGGGTCCTGCCAGGTCACGACGCGGTGCCCGATCTGGTACGCGTCCGCGAGCGCGGGCAGCAAGGAAAAGAGCGCCACGAGGGCGAGCGTCGGCATCCGCATTTCGAAGCAACCTCCCGATCCGG
>JALOQG010000018.1 GCA_025453505.1 Myxococcota bacterium
CCGCGACCCGCGGTCGGGCGCCCACGCCGAAGCGCGAGACGAGCCCGGGTCCCGCGCCGCTGGCCAGCGGGACGATGCGAGCCGCGCGGAACGCGTCGCCTGCGCGGAACAGGCAACGGACCTTGCGAGACGAAGCGCCGCACGTCGCGAGCGCCGACCCGAAGCCGTCGCTCGTCGTGGACGGAATCACGCGATGTTGCGCAGCCGCGCGCACCGGACACGCCTCGAAGCCCGCGCCGCCCGGCGTCCCCGCGTTGGCGAAGCACCAGGTGCTGCTCGCGGCGAAGGCGCTGTTCGGATCCGTCACCACCACCTGTCGCGTCGCGACGTGCGTCTGACCGCCGGGATTCGTGACGGCCAGCCTCGCGACGTAGGTGCCCGGTCGTTCGTAGAGATGTCCGGCGATCGCGCCGAGCGCGCGGTTGCGGCTCTGGCCGCTGGTCGGCCACGTGCCCGCGGCCGGGTCGCCGAAGTCCCACTCGAAGAGCAGCGTGTGGAAGGCGCGCGCGTACGCCGGATCGACGCTGGCCGTCGTGCCGTCGCCGATCGCGTCGAAGTGCACGGCGCAGGGCGCCACGCACACGGATCCCTGGAGCGGCGTCGCGGCGAAGCGTGCCGTCGGTGCGGCCCCTGCGTCCGCGGTGAAGGAAAGCATGAGAAGCATGGAAAGCGTGAGCCCAATGCGATGCATCGGCGCGGTCCCCCTCGTTCGTTCGCGTGCAGCGCCGAAGATCTTCCGGCGTGCGCGAACGACGGTGACTGCGTCCGCGTTTCCGCGAAGTGACCGAATCCGCGGGATTCGAGGCGTCGCGGGACGATTCGCGCGCGATCGCGTGAATTCGACGTCGCCGCGTTGCGGCCGCGTTGCCGACCGCCATGACGAACGAACATCTGACGGCGACTCTGCTGGAAGAGCGCGATCTACGCCGTGCGCGCGCTCCGCGCCTTGCGTGCGCGCGGCATCGATCGGACCAGCGCGAGCAGCGCGACGCAGGCGATCGCGTACACGCCGAGTCCGATCAGCGTGTGCGCGGGCTCGGCGGTGACGATTCCGACTCCCCAGCGCACCGCGCCCATCGACGTGCCGATCACGCGCAGCAGGTTCGCGAACATCGCGATCGGAACCGACAGCACGACCAGCGCGATCTTCCAGCGCATCGCGACGGGCGCGAGCCAGGCGATCAGCACCGCGATCGGCAGCAGCGTGACCAGCGACGTGAGCCCGCTGCACGCTTCGGCGACGAAGAGCGACTCGCCGCTCGGCAGCTCGATCACGTTGCCTTCGCGCAGGACCGGCATGCCGAAGAAGTGCAGCACGCGCGTCGCTGCGCTCGTCACGAAGAGCAGGAGCTGGACGACGACCGGCGCGAGCCACGTCGGCGGGATCGGCACCATGAAGAGCAGGAAGCCGAGCGGGAAGGCGAGGGCGCGCAGCCACTGCGTGCCGCGCAGCGCCCAGACGGCCCCCGTCAGGGCGCCGACGAGCGCCAGGCCCTGGAGCGCCACGCTGCCGGAGAGCACGCCGGCCGCCTGCGCGAGCAGCGCGGCGCCGAGCGCCACGGCGCCGCGCCAGTCCGAGGCGCGCGGCAACGCGGCCCGCGATCGCGCGATCCCGTGCGCAACGAGACCGGACGCCACGGGCACGAGGAACCCGTGCGAGTAGTACTCGACGCTCGACCATACGCCCGCGAGCTGGAACACGGCCGGTGCGAAGACCGCCGCGAGCCCGAGCGCCAGGATCCATTCGTTGCGTCGCATCGACTCGTTCGTCCTCGCAGCGTGCGGATGGAAGAATGGCGACGCCGCTTCGACCCCGCTCCTGCGGGGCCGAAGCCCCGCGTTGGCACCAAAGGGTCGGAGCAGGCCACTCTCCTTGGTGGGTGCCGTCGTGGGCTAGGCTGGGTTCACCTTCCGGCCTGATTTGCCGAGCAGATACTGAAATGTACGAGTCGTTTTTCGGCCTCCGGGAGCTGCCCTTTTCGCTGACTCCCGATCCGCGCTTCCTGTGGCTCTCCGAAACACACGAGGAGGGCCTGGCGGCGCTTTGCTACGGGATCACGCGGCGGAAGGGATTCATCCTGCTCACCGGTGAAGTGGGCGCCGGCAAGACGACCCTCCTGCGTGCCGCGCTCGAGCGGATTCCCGCCGGCACCGAGACCGCTTTGATCCTCAACACGGCGGATCTCTCGCCGGTCGATCTGCTCAAGCTGATCGCGGCCGAGTTCGGGCTCGTGGTCGAAGCCGCGACCAAGGCCGACATCCTGATCGCCCTGAACCGCTTTCTCCTCGAACGCCTGACCGACGGCCTCAACACGGTGCTGGTGATCGACGAGGCGCAGAACTTGAGCATGTCGGCGCTCGAGGAGGTCCGGCTGCTCTCGAATCTCGAGACCGACACCGCGAAGCTGCTGCAGATCGTGCTCACCGGACAGCCCGAGCTGCGCGACAAGCTGGCCGCCTACGAGTTGCGCCAGCTGCGCCAGCGCATCGCCATCGAACACCACGTGGAGGCGCTGCGGCCGGACGAGGTCGAGCCCTATCTGCGCCATCGCATCGAGGTCGCGGGCGGCAAGTACGAGCAGGTCTTCGAGCCCGGCGTCGAGTCGATCTTCTACGGCGCTTCGCTCGGCTGCCCGCGCCTGATCAGTCTGGTGGCCGATCGCAGCCTGCTGGCCGCATTCTCGAGACAACGTGCGCCGGTGCCGCGCGAGATCGTCGAGCAGAAGGCCGCCCAGGTCGCGAACGCCACGCGTCCCGCCGCACCCGCGGCCACGGAGAACCGACATGGGTGAGATCAGCGAGGCGTTGCGCCGCGCGCGCGACGCCGGCGACAAGCGGACCGCTCCGGCGCTCGATCCGATCCCGGTGCCGTCGCCGTCGCCGTCGCCGTTGCCGCCGGCCCCCGTCGCCGCACCGCCGCTGCAACGCGCCCCGCACATCGATTCGCCGCCGCGCACGCGGGAAGGACTCTGGTCGCCGCGGGCGCTCTTCGTCGAGGATCACGGTCCGGCTGCCGAGAGCGCGCGCCATCTCGCCCTGCGCGTCCGCGCCGAGCTGGAGCGCCGCCGCTCGCGCAGCGTCGCCGTGATCAGCGCGCTGCACGACGAGGGCAAGACGACGGTCGCGGGGAATCTGGCGATCGCGCTCTGCTCGCTGTCGCCGAGCCGCTCGATCGCGCTCGTCGATCTCGATCTGCGCCGGCCGTCGCTGGCGAAGGCGCTCAGCGTGACGGTGAAGGTCGGCATCGACGACGTCGTGGCCGGTGACAAGCCGCTCGTCGAGGCCTGCATCTCGTTCGATCAGCCGATGCTCGACGCCTATCCGGTGCGGCAGTCGCGCGCGTCGGCGCACGAGCTGCTGGTGCGCGCGACGCTCGAGTCGACGTTGCGCGAGCTCGAGCGGCGCTACGAGATCGTCGTGATCGACACGGCGCCGGTGCTGCTCGTGCCCGACACGCCGATCCTGCTCGAAAGCATGACGGCCGCCATCGCGGTCGCGCGCGCGGGTCGGTCGCGTACCCAGGCGTTCAAGCGCATGTGCGAGATGATTCCGGCCGGCAAGCTGATCGGCGCCGTGCTCGACGAGGGCAAGCTGCCCGCGAACGCCGCGAGCTATCGCTACTACGAGCAGTGACGCGGCGATGGCGCCCAAGGATCGCAGCTGGCTGCTGTGGATCGCGCTCGCCGTGGCGCTCTCGCCCGCGCTGATCGACTGGGTGCAGCAGGTCACGACGAGCCCGTGGGCGCGCGGCGCCGCCGTGTTCCCGCTGCTGCTGGCGTGGAGCGTACGCGACGACGCGAGTCCGGTGCGGCCCAAGCGTGACGGCGTCGCGTGGCTGGCACTGGGGCTCGCGTTGACCCTGGTCGGTGTCGGCGGAGGCATGCCGCGCGTCGGTCGGCCGGGCATCGCGTTCGCAGCCATCGGGCTCGCGCGGGCGATCGGATTCCCGAGCACCCCGCGCATGCTGCTCGCGGCCTTCGCGATCCCGATCCCCTCGCAGGTGCTGGCGGCGTTGGCGCCGGGGCTCGAAGCCGCGGTCGCGGGGCTGGTCGCACGAGGGGCGACGCTGGCCGGCGTCGGCGCGCACCTGGACGAGAGCCGCCTGAGCGCGCTGCGCTTCGTCGCGCCCGCCGGGTTCCTGGATCTGTTCCCTGGCGACGGCGGCATCTCTCTCGCCTGGAGCTTCGCCGGCATCGGCTGGTTCGCCGCCGTGCAGCGCGGCGCAGCGCTTCCCGGCGCACTGCGCGCAGCGGCGGGTCCCGTGCTGGTGGCCTTCGTGCTCCAGGCTCTCGTACTCGCCCTGGCGTGCGGCGCGACACTCTTCGGCGCGGCGGCTCTCGCGCGCGCAGTCCTCGATCACTGCGTCCTCGTGGCGACCCTCGCTGCGCTGGGCATCGCGATCCATTCGCTGCGAACCGCGGAGGCGGGCGCGGGCGCCGCACGACCGCTGCGATCGCGCGCATGAATCGAGGCCTCCAGACCGGTCTCCTGCTGACGCTCTTTGCGGCGGTCGGAGCGATCTCGTGGGCGTTCCAGCTCCGGCCCGCGCTGGGCGTCGATCCGGCGCCGCTGGCGGCGCTTCCCGCGACGCTCGACACGTGGCGTGGCGAGGACGTGCCGCTCGAGCAGAACGTCGAGTCGATGCTCCGCGCCGACTACAACCTGCAACGCGTCTACCTGCATCCCACGGGCGAAGCCGTCTCGATGTACGTCGGGTACTACGGCACCGAGCGCGGCGGTCGGCCCGAGCACACGCCCGAGGTCTGCTATCGCAGCCAGGGCTGGACCGTCGCCGAGCGCCGGGTGCTCGACGTGGCCGAACGCAACGGCCGCTCGTTCCGCGTGAACGAGTACCTGGTCGAGCAGGACGGGGCGCGCCATCTCGTGCTGTTCTGGTTCCGATCGCACCGCCGGACCGGCCTCCTCGGCGGCTTCGACCAGACCTTGGACCGGCTGCTCGGGCGGCTCGTCGGCGGGCGCGCGGACGGCTCGCTGGTGCGGGTCAGCATGCCCGTGCGGCCTGGGAGCGAGGATCTGGCCCGCACGATCTTGCGTGGCTTCGCCGCCGATCTCGACGCCCAACTGGGCCGACACTGGCCGATCGAAGCGCCAGCGGGAGCTTCCGACCCCCGCGGGACCGAGGCCGATTTCGCAAAGGAAACCTGACGGCCGGGTTGCAACCTTCCCGAGGTTGCGGGCACTCACTGTGCGGTCCCGGCTTCTCGACCCCCGTCGCCTGTCTTGCTGATGACGCAGTGCAAGAAAGACGTAAGATGGACCCTGCGGTTCGGGGGGAGGAGCTAGGCAAGCCAACGGAGTGCCCCCTGTGCTGCGAACGCGCGCCCGGCTGCTGCATCGGCTGCTTCTCGCTCTGGACATCGCCGCAGGGGCCCTGCTCTTCGTCGCCCTCCTGGCAGTGCCGGACCTTCGCACCGGCGACCCGATGTCCTCGTCGGGTTTTCCGAGCCTGATGGCGCTCGGCCTGGTCGCGTCCCTCGCCTGGCCGTTCACTCTCGACCTGCTCGACCTCTATCGCTCGCAGCGCCGTTCCTCGCTCTTCCGCTACCTGCTGCAACTCGCCGGGGTCGGTACCGCGGCGACGGCCGCAATCGCGCTCGCGACGTACCTGACGAAGGCGCCCGTCGCGCCGCTCTTTCCGTTCGCGCTCGGCGCGAGCCTGCTGGCGCTGCTCGGCGGCACGCGTGCCGTCGCGCACCTGACGCTGCGCGTACTGCGCCGGACCGGACGCAACTATCGCAACGTGCTCGTCGTCGGCAGCGGGCCGCGGGCACTCGCCGCGCGCTCCGTTCTCGAGAGCCACCCCGAATGGGGCTTTCGACTCGTCGGCTTTCTCGACGAGACGGATCACCCGTTGATCGAAGGCATCGACCCGAGCGAGGTCCGCAAGCTCGTCGACCTCCCGTCCCTGCTGAAGGACGAAGTCATCGACGAGGTCGTCGTCGCATGCCCGCGCTCGATGCTCTCTGCGCTCGCCCCGGTCGTCTCCGTGTGCGCCGCTGCGGGCGTGCCGATCACGCTCCTCTCGGACCTCTTCGGTGACTACCTGCCGGCTCCGCGCGTGACCAGCTTCGGAACGCTGGCGGCCCTGAACTTTGCCGCGGTGCATCACAGCCGCTCGCAGCTCGCGGTGAAGCGGACCATCGACGTGGTCATCTCCAGCCTGCTGCTGGTCGTCGCGGCGCCCGTGATCGGGCTCGCCGCGATCGCCATCAAGCGCAGCTCGCCCGGGCCGGTCTTCTTCCGCCAGGTGCGCTGCGGTCTGCACGGCCGCCGCTTCGAGATGCTGAAGCTGCGCACGATGGTGGCGGACGCCGAGGCCCGCCGCGCCGAGGTTCTCGAACTCAACGAGATGGACGGTCCCGTCTTCAAGATCAAGAACGATCCGCGCATCACCGGTGTCGGACGCTTCCTGCGCCGCTGGAGCATCGACGAGCTGCCGCAGCTGTGGAACGTACTCTGGGGCGACATGAGCCTCGTGGGCCCGCGCCCGCCGATCCCGTCGGAAGTCGTTCAGTACGAGACGTCGGACCGGCGCCGCCTGTCCATGCGACCCGGGCTCACCTGCCTGTGGCAGGTCACCGGGCGCAACTCGATCGGCTTCGAGCAGTGGGTCAAGCTCGACCTGCTCTACATCGATACGTGGTCGTTGAACCAGGATCTCAAGATCCTGTTCAAGACCCTGCCGGCAGTGCTGCGCGGAACGGGCCACTAGGACGCGGCCGAGGGCGTCTCGTGGTTCTCATCTTCCGTGTGCGGTATACCGATTCATCCACAACCACCCCCCCAGGAGGAAGGACCTTGAGGACCTTCGCAAACGGGGCGGTGCGCCCCATGCTTCCGGCGTTTCTGATCGCGTCGCTCTTCTCCGTCTCCGTGCTCTCGGGTTGCGCCAGTGGCCCCGACGCATCTGCGGACGCGGTGGCGAGCACTCCCTACCGCGTCGGGCCTTCCGACACGCTGACCGTGAAGGTGCTGCCCGATCCCGCGATCGAGCTCACCGCGCTCCGGGTGCGTCCGGACGGCAAGGTTTCCGTCGATCTGATCGGCGACGTGCAGGCCTCCGGCCGCACCACCGAGGAGATCTCGGCCGAGATCACCGAGAGGATGGCCGAGTTCCGGCAGAGTCCGTCGGTCTCGGTCGCAGTCGATGCGCCCACCAGCACGACGATCTCGGTGATCGGCGAGGTCCGGTCGCCCGGCAGCTTCGCGCTCGACCGCGACATCCGCGTGGCGGAGGCGATCGCCATGGCGGGCGGCGCGACGGAGCTGAGCGCCACCAGCCGCGTGCGCGTCGTGCGTCGCGAAGGCGGCACCCAGACCGTGTTGATGATCTCGGACCTCGACGACATCCGGGCCGGCGACGGGAGCACCGACATGGTGCTGCAGAAGGGCGATCTCGTGGTCGTCCCGGCCGCCTACCAGGTCGTCGCGGGCTACGAGATCCGCAAGTTCCTCTACCCGCTCGAAGCGTTCTTCCGGGTGATCGGCGGTGGACTCTTCCTCGCCGGCGGACTCTTCAACTGACGCTGGGGATCTGGCCACATGGCTGATTTCGACGAAGAGGGCCCGCAGGCGGGCCTGCCCGACTGGTTGCGCGATCCGGTCGCCGTCCTGCGGAGACGCTGGCAGGCGATGCTGGTCGCGCTGCTGGTCGGCTTCGCCGTCACGGCCGTGGCGACCGCTCTGCGCAAGCCGGTGTACCTGGCCCAGGCCTCGGTGCTGCTGGCGACGCAGAAGGTCACCGAGGATCTCGTCAAGCCGACGACGCAGGCGAGCCCGCTCGAGGGCATCGACGCCTTTGCCGCCGAGGCGCTTTCGTCCGCGAACCTGAAGCGCGTGATCGACGAGTTCGGGCTCTTCCCCGAGGAGCGCGAGGCGCGCTCTTCCGAAGAGGTCGCGGCGATGATGCGCGAGAACATCTCGATCGAGGCGGTCGAGGCCAACGCGCGTCCGCAGGGGCCGATGCGTTTCGAGAAGTCGAAGGTCCTGAGCATCGGTTACGAGTCCTACAGCGCCACGCAGGCGGCCGCGGTGGCGACTCGGCTCGCGCAGATCTTCCAGGCCGAAGGTCTTCGCATGCGCAGCGAACAGGCGCGCCTCGCGACCGAGTTCATGCGCCGCGAAGTGAAGTCCGCCGAAGAGGCGCTGCGCGTGCAGAAGGCCGCGATCGCCGAGTTCGAGGAGCAGCATCGCGGCGAGCTGCCGTCGGATCTCGAGATGAGCCAGCGGCGCATCGAGCGCCTCCAGGATCAACGCAATTCGCTCGCGACCGCGCTGGCCGAGGCGGAGACGCGCTTCGCGACCTCGACGGGACCGGCGGATGCCGCGTCGCCGGGTGCGCGTCTCGCCGCCGCCAAGGCGCAGCTCGCGAGCCAGCGCGCCGTCAACACGGACACGCATCCCAACGTGATCTCGCTGAAGCGCCAGATCGCGGACCTCGAGCGCGAGGTCCGGACCAGCGGCGGCGGCGGCGGTGGCGGCGGCGGCTATGGCGTCGGACGCCGCGAGCTCGCGAACTACCGCGAACAGATCGCCGCGGCAGACGCGGAGATGGAGCAGCTCGAGCTGCGCATGGCGCGCATGCCGCAGCGCGAGGTCGAACTCGCGGGTCTTCAGCAGCGCGCCAAGGTCGTCGAGGAGTCCTATTTCCAGCTGCTCGCGAAGCTCAAGGAAGCCGAGCTCGCCGAGAGCCTCGAACTCTCGCAGCAGGGCGGAGTCGTCGCGGTGTTGCAGGAAGCGACGCCGCCGCTCACGCCGGAGAAGGGTCGTCTGAAGATCGCCGCGGCGGGGGTGTTCGCGTCGCTCGGTCTGGCGTTCGCGCTCGCGATGCTGCTCGAGCTGCGCGACCCGGTGATCGCCACGGCGCAGGGTGTCGAGGCGTTGGCCGGCGTACCCGTGCTCGGCGTGATGCCGAAAGTCTCCTAGGTGCCGCTAGTCCTCTTCGATCAAACGATCCGGATCCGGCACCAGGAACACGCGCGAGCGTACCTCGATCAGCTTCTCGCTCTCGAGCCGCGCGATCGCGCGCGTCGCAGTCTCGCGGGTGACGCCGACCATGTTGGCGAGCTCCCGGTGCGTGAGCCGCATCTCGATCCGGGTGCCCCCGTCGACCGGGCATCCGTGGCTCTTGCAGAGTCTGTGGAGCGCCATCCGGATGCGCGCCTCGGGATCGCGCTTGTTCATGATCTCGATCTGCTGCCAGGCGTCGCGGCAACGCGCGCAGAGCACCTCGAGCAGCGTGCGCGAGAAGCGTGGCTCGCGCAGCAACGCCTCGAAGCGCACGCGATCGAGCGACACGATCGAAGTGCGAGAGACCGCGGTGACCGTCGCGGGGGCCGTGCGCCCGTCGAGCAGCGCCATCTCGCCGAAGTGCTCGGGCGCGTCGTGATACGCGAGGATCAGTTCGCGGCCGCTGGCCAGCCAGCGCGAGACCTTGACCCGGCCTTCGCGCACGACGTAGACGCTGCGCCCCGTCTCCTCCTCCGGGAACACCACTTCTCCGGCCCCATAGCGACGCTCGACCAGATGACGCGAAAGCGCGCGCAGGTCGTCGTCGGTCAGGCCCGAGAAGAGCGCCACGCGGCGCAGGAACTCGATGTCTACCCCCAAGAGCCCTCCCGACCGGGGTGATCGTCCTCGGGGTGGATCGACGGAACCCGGATCGCGCTTGAGGGGGCAACCCCACGCGACTGGAAATGCGCAACTCCGCCATCGAGGCCGGGTCCGCGACGACTCCCAGCCGGATTGGAAGGCGAAGCCTGTGAACGCTTCGGGCATCGATCACGCAGCCGATCCGCTCGACTCCGTGTCGGTCGTCGTGCCGACCTACAAGGAAGTCGACAGTCTTCCCCACCTGCTCGATCGGCTTCGCGCACTCCGGGAATCGGGCGTCGCGCTCGATGTACTGATCATGGACGACGACAGCCGGGACGGAACGGAGGCGCTCGTCGCCGCGCGCGCCGAGCCCTGGGTGCAGCTCGTGGTGCGTACGCAGGACCGCGGCCTCAGCCCGTCCGTGCTCGACGGGTTGCAGCGCGCCGAAGGCGACGTGCTGATCGTGATGGATGCGGACCTCAGCCATCCGCCCGAGCGGATTCCCTCGATGATCGAGGCGCTGCGCGAGGGCAGCGACCTCGTGATCGGCTCCCGCTACGTCGAGGGCGGCACGACTTCGCACGACTGGGGCTTCGGCCGTTGGCTCAACAGCCGCGTCGCGACGCTGCTCGCACGGCCCTTCACGCACGTCGCGGATCCGATGAGTGGCTTCATCGCGCTGCGTCGCTCGACGTTCCGTTCCGGCCGCGACTTCAATCCGGTCGGCTACAAGATCGGGCTCGAGCTGATCGTGAAGTGCGGCTGCAAGCGCGTCGGCGAGATCCCGATCCACTTCGAGAACCGCAAGTTCGGCGAGAGCAAGCTCAGCCTCCGCGAGCAGCTCAAGTACCTGCAGCATCTGCGGCGTCTCGCGATCCACAAGTACGGCACCTGGAGCCATTTCACGCAGTTCGCGGCGGTCGGCGCGCTCGGCGCGCTCGCGAACCTCGCGCTCCTGACGGCGTTCCTGAGGCTCGGCGTCCCGGCGAGCTGGGCGGTGGCGTCGGCGATCGCCGTCACGATGGTCTTCAACTTCGTGCTCAACCGGCGCTTCTCGTTCTCCTACGCGCGGGGCGGATCGATCGTCCGGCACTTCTTCGGCTTCGTCGCGGCGTGTTCGCTCGGCGCGCTCGTGAACTACGCGCTCACGCTGACGCTGATGCAGCCGCCCATCGGTGCGTCGCCGCAGATCGCCGCGCTGGCCGGGATCGCCGCCGGCAGCCTCTTGAACTTCCTGACCAACCGCTACCTCGTCTTCCGGCAGGAACACGTGAGGCCGTGAGACATGTCCCAGCATGCGCTCGAGCGGCTCGCGAAGATCGGATTGCTCGCGTCGATCGCGGTCGAGGTCGTCGCCTACTTCCTGAGCTCGTTCACGCTGGTCGATCACGATCCGCTGGTGATGGCCGAGGTCGCGCGCCGCGTCGTCGACGGCGAAGTGCTCTACCGCGAGGCGTGGGACAACAAGCCGCCGCTCGCGCTGCTCTTCTACGCGCCCGCCCAGTGGATCGCGCCGGGCTCCTACATGGGCCTGCAGCTCTTCGCCGCGCTCTGGACCGGCCTGCAGGCGCTCGTCACGTTCGTGTGGCTGCGCGGCGAGAGCGCGCTGGTCCGCAACGTCGCGACGTCGCTCGTGCTGCTGCTGCCGCTCTCTCGCACCGATTTCGTCTGGGCGTCCTCCGAGGACGCCGTCAACCTGTTCACGCTCTTCCTCGCGCTGCTCGGCCATCGCATCCTGCGCCGCGGCGCCTGGCTCGGCTGGGAGCCCTGGCTCGCCGGCGCGCTCGCGCTGCTCGCCTTCCACTGCCGCCAGACGGGACTGCTCTTCGCCGCTCTCCCGCTGCTCGCGATCGTGAGCGCGCCGCAGGGCGTGCGCGAGAAGGCCATCGCGATGGCGCAGATGACGGCCGGCGCCGTGCTCGGTCTCGCCGTGTCGCTCGCGCTCGTGCTCGCGACCTCCGATTTCGAAGCGTACGTCGAGGCGATGTTCGTCGGTCCCCAGCGCTACGGCGCGACGAGCCTCGCGACGCTGCACTGGGTCGTGCGCGAGCACCTCGTCTCGCTGCGCGAGCATCCGTATCTCCTGATGACGGGCTTCGCGCTGTTGATTGCCGAGGACTGGCGCGATCGCTGCTTCGTGCTGGCGCTCGTGGTGCTCAGCGCCGTCACGGTGCTCGCGCCGTCGAAGCCCTTCGGACACTATCAGGAGCAGCTGATCCCGCTCCTCGTGCTCGGCGCGATCGTCGCGTTGCGCAACCTGCGGAGCAGCTCTGGAGTCGGCGCCGGCGCGTACGGCAACGCGCTGGTGCTCGTGTTCCTCGTCAGCGCGCTCATCACGGGCGAGCTGCTCCGGAACGACCACGGCGAGATGGAAGAGCTCGACTCGGTCGTGGAGCGTCTGGAGCGCGAGAACGAGCGAGCGCCGGGTACCCTGCTCACGATCGGCGAGAACAGCGCCTACATCTACTTCCGCTCGCAGGTGAAACCGGTCGACGACCGCTACCACTGGGACCTCTTCTTCGACGCCACGCAGTTCCTGCCCGATCCGCCGGACGCGGTCGTCGCGTCCATCGTCGCCGATCCGCCGACGTGGCTCGTGGTCGACGACGAGACGCTCGCGACGGCGCGCGCCGGCACCAGCGAGAAGCGCCGCTACCGCCTGGTGAACGATCTATGCTCCCGGTACGCGTGCGAGCCGATCGCGAGCATCGGTCGATGGCAGATGCTCCGCGTCGCGGAAGCTCGACCATGAACGTCTTGGTGATCCTCATCAACTACCGGACGCCCGATCTCACGCTGCGTGCGCTCCGCGCCGCGCTCGCCGAGTTTCCCCGGCTTCCGGAGAGCCGCGTCGCGCTGATCGACAACGGTTCCGGCGACGACTCCGCGGCCGTTCTCTCGGGCGCGCTCGAGCGCGAGGGCCTCGGCGACCGCGTCGAGCTGATCGTCTCGCCCGAGAATCTCGGCTTCGCAGGCGGCGTGAATCTCGCGCTGCGTCCTGCGCTCGCCGGGCCGGATCCGCCGCGCTTCGTGTACCTGCTGAACTCCGACGCAATTCCCGCGCCGGGCTCGATCGAACGTCTCGTGCGCACCTTGGAGGAACGGCCGGGGGCGGCGATCGCCGGCTCCTACATCCACGGTCCGGACGGTGTGACGCACGGCACCGCGTTCCACTTCCCGAGCGTCGCGAGCAACTTCGAGGAAGCGCTCGGCATCGGCTTCGTCTCGCGGCTGCTCGACCGCTGGGTCGTGTCGCGGCCGGTTCCGACCGAGACGACGCGCATCGACTGGCTCGCGGGCGCGTCGATGTTGATCCGGCGCGAGGTGTTCGACGCGATCGGCCTCTACGACGAGAACTACTTCTTCTACTTCGAGGAGACCGACTTCTGCCTGCGCGCCGCGCGGGCGGGCTTCACGACCTGGTACGGGCCGGAGAGCCGCGTCGAGCACATCGGTGCGGCGAGTTCGGGGTGGAAGGACTTCTCGAAGCCGCGCGCCGCGTACTGGTGGGACGGCCGCCGCTGGTTCTACTACAAGAACCACGGTCTCGCGTATCTGTGGGCCGCGAACGTCGCCTGGGTGCTCGGGTTCCTGCTCGGCGAGACACGGCGCCGATTGATCGGCCGTAAGGGACCCTTCCCGCCGCGCTTCTTCCGCGACTTCCTCCGCTACAACTTCTCGTTTCGCCCGCTCGGGCGCGGCTTTCCGCGCAATGCGTGACTTCCTCCGCATCGCGATCCTGCTGGCAGGCGGAGTGCTCGCGTCGACGACGCCCGTGGCCGCCGTAGCGGCGCCGCAGGCGGCCTTCACGGCGTCGCGCTCCGAGGCCTGCGTGGCGCCGTGCGCGGTCTTCTTCGACGCGACCGCGACGAGCGATCCGTCCACCGACGCACCTTTCCTCGATCTCGACCACCGCTGGGATTTCGGCGACGCGCAGGGCGAGGTCTGGTCCGTCAGCGGGCTGTCGAAGAACGAGGCGATCGGCGGGATCGCCGGACATCTCTTCACGAAGCCGGGCGTCTTCACCGTCACGCTCGTCGTGACCAACCGCGCGGGCGATCGCGCGAGCGCGCAGCAGCAGATCCGCATCGACGATCCCGACGTCGTCTTCGCCGGCGAGAAGACGGTCTGCGTGTCGGCGTCCGGCGACTTCGGCGGCTGTCCGGCCGGTGCCGCGCGCACGCGCAGCAGCGACTTCGACGCCGCACTCGCGAACCTGCCCGGACGCCGCACACTGTTTCGGCGCGGCGAGACGTTCGCCTGGGACCGTGTCGTGAGGCTCGCCGAAGCGTCGGGACGCGGCGCCTCGATCGGCGTCTTCGGCGGCGGAACGCAGCGCGCGACGCTGCGTGCAGCAGCAGGCGCGCGTGCGTCGATCGACCCCGGCAACGACTGGCGGCTCGCGCACGTCGAGCTCGAAGGGGCGGGGGCGGACTTCTCCGCCATCGACGAGAAGGGCGGCGTCGCACGCTTCACGGTGTGGGACGTCGCGATCCGCGGCTTCAACGGCTGCGCGACGTTCTGGAGCCCGCCGAAGCCGGACGCCGAAGTCGCGTTCGTCGACGTGCGGTGCAGCGACTTCCCCGATCCGGGCGGCGGCACGAAGTTCTACGAGGACACCGAGCGCTCGATGTTCCTCGGCCTCGAGATCGACAAGGGCGACAAGCGCGATCCGCGCGACAACACCGAGTTCGCCTACCGCACGGTGTACTCGCAGAAGAAGTTGATCCAGCACGGCCGCTTCCGGGGCCGCGCGCCGAACCACTCGAAGAACCTGTTGCAGCTCCGCCACTGCTCGGCGATCGGGAAGTGGGCGGAACGCTGTCCGGACGGCGCGAACCCGAGCCGGCACGTGATCGTGTCGGACAATCACTTCATCGAAGGCGGCGGTCCTCACGCGATGACCGTGATTCGCGTCTGCGACCACGGCACCTGCGGCGGCAAGCCGGGCGAGTCGCAGCGGGTCGAGGACTACGTCATCGAGCGCAATCTCTTCCAGGTGGACGTGCGCGACGCCGCCTCCGAGACGCTCACCAGCGTCGTCGACATGCAGGCGTCGCGATCCACCGTGCGCAACAACGTCGCGGACCTGCAGGGCTGGCCGCTCGGCGGACAGCCCCGCATGTTCTTCGTGATCCCGATCGCACCGTCGAACGCGGCGCGCGATCCGGGCGGTCGCGTCTCCGTGCTCCACAACACCGTCCTGCTCGGCCGCGGCTTCCCGCGGTCGCTCGTGCTCTGCGGCCGCGGTGGCACGATCGCGGGCGGCGTGTGCGCGAACAATCTGGTCGTCGCTCCCGGACTTCGCGGCGAGGCGACGACCGTATTCGGCAAGGGATGGACCGACGTCGGCAATCGCATCCTTCCGGACGTGCCGTTCACGGCGGGGCTGCCGGCCGCGCTGCGCGCCACGCGCCGCGATCTCTCCGCGTTCTCGCTGGCGCCGGGCGCCACGCCGGGGGCCGCCGTCGATCCCGGCGCGGGCGCGGCGATCGTGCGCGACGACGTGTCCGGCCGCTGTCGCACGCAGCCGACCGAGGTCGGCGCCGTCGCGCGCAAGACGCTTCCCTGCGCGAGCGGGCAGGGCCGCTGAGGTGGGCGATCCGCATCGGTCGTGCGGCGTGGTGGTCATCGCACGCAACGAGGGCGAGCGGCTGCTGCGCTGCCTCGATTCGATCGCACGCCACGCCGGGACGCCCGTCGTCTACGTCGACAGCGGCTCGACCGACGGCAGCGTCGAGGCGGCGCGGGCGCGCGGCGCGCACGTCGTCGAGCTCGACGTCTCGCGCCCGTTCACCGCGGCGCGCGGCCGCAACGCCGGCTTCGAGGCGCTGCGCGCGACGCGATCGCCACTCGCGTTCGTACAGTTCGTGGACGGCGACTGCGAACTCGCTCCGGGCTGGCTCGAGACCGCGGAGCGATACCTCGCCGACCACCCCGACGTCGCAGTGGTGTTCGGCCGGCGGCGCGAGCGCCATCCCGACGCGAGCCCGTGGAATCGCTGTGCCGACGTCGAATGGGACGGCGTGCCGGGGGAGGCGGACGCTTGTGGCGGAGACGCGATGCTGCGGGTGTCCGTCTTCGAGGCGGTCGGTGGCTACGACGCGACCCTGATCGCGGGCGAGGAGCCGGAACTCTGCCAGCGCATCCGTGCCACGGGTGCGCGCGTCGTGCGGCTCGCCGACGAGATGACGCTCCACGACGCGGCGCTGCTCCGATTCGGACAGTGGTGGCGCCGCCAGGCTCGCTCGGGACACGCGTACGCCGAGACGACGTGGCGACATCGCGACGCGCCGGATCCGCGCCGCGCGCGCCAGCTGCGATCGGTGCTCTTCTGGGCCGGCGCGCTACCCGCGCTGGCGCTGTCGCTCGCTCTTCCCACGCGCGGCGCGAGTCTGCTGCTGCTCGCGGCCTGGGCTTGGCCGTGGCGGGGGCTCTACCGCGCGACGCGGCGTCTGCGCTCCGCGGCCGACGCGCGCCTCTACGCGAGTGCGTGTCTGATCGGGAAGTTCGCGGAGCTCCAGGGCATCGCGACCTTCGCGTGGAACCGCGGCGTGCGCGGCCGCGCGACCGGATTGATCGAGTACAAGGGCGCGGAGCGGCCCGAGGCGCGGCGCCCATGAGCGATCCGGTCTCCGCGGCGGCATCGACCGGGACGCTCGCGTCCCGCGCCTCGCGTGCGGCGCTCGCCAGCGTACTCGGGCAGGCGGCGGCACAGGGCCTGCGGCTCGTCGGGAACCTGGTGCTCTCGTATCTGCTCTTTCCCGAAGCATTCGGCCTGATGCTGATCGTCAACACGGTCCTGCTCGGTCTGCAGATCCTGTCCGACCTCGGGCTCCAGCCGGCGATCATCCGCCACCCGCGTGGCGACGACCCGGACTTCGTGAACACCGCGTGGACGGTCGGCGTGATCCGCGGCGCCGTGCTCTTCGCGATCGGCCTCGCGCTGGCGATCCCGATCGCGCGCTTCTACCGCGAGCCG
>JALOQG010000240.1 GCA_025453505.1 Myxococcota bacterium
GCTCGCCTCGAACAACGACCAGCTCGCGACGCGTGCAGGGGAGGGCGCCGCGCTGCGCGGGCCCGACGCCGCCGATCGGCTCTTCGCGTCCCTGGCGTGCCATGCGGCGCGCCGCGCCGGCGATCGACTCGAAATGCGCGAGCAGCAGGCGCTACTCGAAGCGCTCGACGCGATCCCCTGGGCCCCGACGTGTCCCCACGGCCGCCCGGTCGCCGTGCCGATTCCACGCGCCGAACTCGAACGCCGCTTCGGCCGCGCTTGAGCGAAACGGGTCGCGGGCGCCGCAACCGTTACCCTGCGCCGCCGTGTCCTCCACCACGCGTCCCGTCGTCGTCGTCGCCGGACCCACCGCCGCAGGCAAGAGCGGCGTGGCGATCGCGCTTGCCGAACGCTTCGGCGGCGAGATCGTCAACGCCGACTCGATGCAGGTGTATCGCCACCTCGACATCGGCACGGCGAAACCTTCGCTCGCCGATCGCGCGCGCGTTCCGCACCACCTGCTCGACGTCGTCACGCCCGACGTCCTCTACAACGCGGGCCGCTATTCGCGCGAGGCGCGCGAGGCCGCAGCGCAGATCCACGCGCGGGGCGCGACGCCCTTCCTGACGGGCGGCACGGGCCTCTACATCCGCGCGTTCCTCGACGGCCTCATCGAGGACCCGGACGCCGATCGCGAAGTGCGGCGACGACTCGAGGAGGAGGCCGCGCGTGCGGCGGAGGAGGGCGATCCCACGCGACTGCACCGCCGGCTCGCCGAGCGCGATCCGCTCGCGGCGGAGCGCATCCATCCGAACGATCTGCGCCGCACCGTTCGCGCACTCGAACTGGTGACGCGCCATGGCGAGCCCGCTTCCCGGCTCCGCGCGCGCCACGCGTTCACGGACCGACCGTTCCGGACCCTGTACCTGGTGCTCGATCCCGGACGCGAAGGAGTGGACCGCCGCATCGACGCGCGCGCCCGGGCGATGATCGACGCGGGCCTCCTGCAGGAGTGCCGATCCCTCGTCGAACGCGGCTACACGGCAGCGCTGCGACCGCTGCAGGCAATCGGGTATCGGCACGTGATGCCGGTGGTCGAGGGAACCGACACGCTCGTGAACGCGCTGCACGGCATGCAGCGCGACACGCGCCACTTTGCACGCCGTCAGCGCACCTGGTTTCGCGGTGTGGCCGAGGCAGTCTGGCTCGATCCGAGCGACTTCGCGGCCATCGAGTCACGCGTGCGCGCGTTCCTCGCGTCCGCTGCGCCGCGCTACTCCGAGGGAGCCAGGTAATCGATGCCGAACTTGAAACGGACGGGACCGGCCTCCTGGTCCACCAACGCCGGCTGCGTCTCGGGCAGGTCGTAGAGAGGATCCATCTCGGCGTCGAAAGGCAGCAGGACCAGACCGGGCAGGAGTTCGAGAGCGCCCGCGACGCCGCGAATGATCGAAGCGCCGGCCTGCACGCTGATGCCCCAGATCGGTGCGAACGGCGCATAGCCGTACTTGACCGCCTTGGTGTCGTCACTGTCCTTCCAGGCGAGGAAGACCGCCTTGCCGCCGACGTACGGAGACAACGCGAGGTCGAACGGGAACAAGATCAGGTTCTGCATCGAACGCGCGAGCGTCTTCCCTCGCGCATGCGAGACACCCGGCGCCACGACGATCCCCAGCGCGAGCACGGCAGCGAGAAGAACGGAATGACGCAAGGCGATGTGGCGCGCACGAATCACGGCGGACTCCCCCTCGGTCGGCGGCCCGAGGGGCGCGACCGCGGCGAGCCTAGTTGCGCACGGCTCCGATTGTCAAGAAAACTCGCGCGTTCTCGCGCGTTCGGGAATCGACCTGCATGAACGAGCAAACGCCCGCACCCTGGATCGCGATCGTGGGCCGACCGAACGTCGGCAAGTCCACGCTCTTCAATCGCTACGCCGGACGGCGCCGCGCGATCGTGGACGACATCCCGGGTCTCACACGAGATCGAATCGTCCAATCCGTGGACGTCGACGGGCGGCGCGTCTTGCTCGTCGACACCGCCGGATTCGAGCCTGCGGCGACCGGCACTCTGGGCGAAGCCGTCCAGGCGCAAGCGCGCGAGGCCGTGCGCGGCGCGGACGCAATCCTCTTCGTCGTCGACGGAGCCGTCGGCCTGCTCCCCGAGGACGAGGCGATCGCGCAAGAGCTTCGCCGGAGCGATCGGCCCGTCGCACTGCTCGTCAACAAGATCGACACGCCGCGTCAGGAATCGCGCGTCGGGGAGTTCCATCGGCTCGGCTTCTCACGCGTGTACGGAATCTCGGCGGAGCACGGACGCGGCGCCTGGGACGCGCTCGAAGCCGTCGTGGAGGAGATTCCGGAGGACGTCGGCGACGCGACGCCGTCCGATCTGCCGGAGGACACGGTTCGCATCGCTCTCGTCGGCCGGCCGAACGTCGGCAAGAGTTCGCTGGTGAACCGGCTGCTCGGAGAGCAACGCATGGTCGTGTCGGAGGAAGGCGGCACCACGCGCGACGCAGTCGACAGCGTGCTCGTGCGAACGGACGGCACCTACGTGCTCGTGGACACCGCAGGGCTTCGACGCCGCGGTCGTCGCGATCGCGTCGGCGAGAAGCCGAGCGCGATGCTCGCGCTGCGCTCACTCGATCGCGCCGACGTCGCGCTGGTCGTGACGGACGCGAGCGAAGGATTCACCGACCAGGACGCCGGCGTGCTCGGCCTCGCGCGCGAGAGCGGGTGCGCGACCGCGATCCTGCTCAACAAGTGGGACGTGATCGCGCGCGCGCCCGCCTCGGACCGCGAGCGCGTGCGCGAGAACCTCGTGCAGCGGATCCGCTTCGCCGCCGACGTCCCGCACCTCGCCGTATCGGCGAAGACGGGCATGCGAGTCGACCGTGTGCTGGCGCTCGCCCGCTCGCTCGCGCAGGCCGGCCGCACGCGCATCCCGACCGCGGAACTGAACCGCTGGCTCGCCGAGGCGACGCACGCACACGAGCCCTCGCTGGCGCAGCGCGGTACGCGCCGGCGCCCGCTGCGATTCCTCTATGTGACGCAGACGGGGACGCGTCCGCCGAGCTTCGTGATCTTCTGCAGCGACCCGAGCGGCGTGAAGGAGTCGTATCGGCGCTATCTCGAGAATCGCCTGCGCGAGCGCTTCCACCTCGCGGGAACGCCGATCCGCATCACCCTGCGCGGGCGCCGCGAGAAGAGCGGGGCGTCCTAGCACGCCGCCGGCGATCGGCGACCGTGGCGGCACGGCTCCCGCGTCACCGTTACAATGCGCGGCCCTCTGGAACCCAGGAGTCGATCCGCGTGGCGCAGCGCACCAAGGACCAACCCGCCGACACGCTCGAAGAGCTGGAGTCGCTCGGCGAGCGCATGGCCCAGTGGGTCGGCGCGAATCCCATCCTCGTGCTGGGGATCGCCGCACTCGTGCTGGCACTCGCGGCCGGTGTCGGCGGATACCGCGCCTACTCGCATTCGCGCGTCGACCAGGCCTCGGCGGCGCTCGCGGCGCTGCATGCCGAGTACGTGACCGCGATGGGCGGGAAGGCCACGGACACCGAGGTGCCGGAGCCCGCGAACCCCGAGACCGCGAAGACGGTGCGAACGGATTTCGCGACACGCTACGAGCAGCTCGGCAAGGAATGGCGCGGGACCCCGACGGGCTCGCTCGCGTTGCTCGAGGCGGGCGAGCTGCGCGAGAAGCTCGGCGACGGCGCCAAGGCGCTCGAGCTGTGGATGTCGGCCGCGCAGAGCGCCGCCGGGGATTCCCCGGTGCTCGGCGTGATCCAGTCGCGCATTGGCTACTTCGAGGAAGATCGCAGCGAATTCGAGGCTGCCGCGCGTGCGCACGAGGCCGCTGCGAACGTCGTCGGATATCCGCTGCACAACGAGGCGCTGGCGGCCGCCGCGCGCACCTGGGCCGAAGCCGGGAAGCCCGAGCAGGCGCTCGCGCTGTACCGGCGGCTGAAGAGCGAGGCGCCCGAGTTCCAGGTCGCGCCGTACGTCGAGGCGCGCATGGCCGAAATCGAGAGCCGCAGCGGGATTCCGGCTGCCCAGGACTCGATGACCGACGCCCCGACGCAGTCCGGTTCCGCTCCCGCACGACCCTGAGACTACGGTGTTGCTGGATGTGATCGGGAGGCGCTCGCATGAGGACGCGAATCGCCCGGATTGCCCGCTTCGCCGCGCTGACCGGGGTCGCGCTCCTCGCGGCCGCGAGCGTGGCGTACACGCCACCCCGACTTCTCACGTTGCGCCGCATGAGCGGGGAGCCGCTCGCCGAGGCCTATCTCGGTTACTACCACGCGAGCTCGGTCTTCAATTTCACCGATTCGCTGAGCCGCTACCACGCGGGCCGACTGGTCCGGGCCGACGCGCAGGGTCGCGTGCGGATCCCGCGGCGGATCGCCTTCAAGCGGCCGCTCGACAGTTCGCCGGAGCTGCGCGTGAAGTTCGTCTACGTGCCGGAACTCCACAACGCGCTCGAGCCGGCGATCTCCGAGAGCGACACCGATCCCCGGACGCTCTCGTTCGAGGACCTCTCCGGCGATCCGGAGCGGTGGCACCGCTCGCTCCAGAAGCTCCATTCCGCGGTGCGCTTCGAAGCCTGGCCGGATCGATCCCAGGATCTCCTTCGCTACTTCGCGACGACGCGCGAGCAGATCGAGCCCCTGGTCCGTGCCGTCGAGCGCGAGTACGCGGATCTCCACGAGCGCCACCGCGACGCGCCCCGATTGCTGCCCGCGATCGAGCGGCCTCCCTGGGAATCGGAAGCGGACCACGAGAAGCGGCTCGCCCAGCTCGCGAAGCAGCTCGAGCGCGAGCCTCTCTGGGGTCCATATCTGGAGCGCCTCTGGTCCAGCCGGGTCGCGGCGCTGCGCGAGGACTGGGAGCGGCTGCCGCGCACCCCATAGCCGCCGCTTGCTGTTTGGTTTGCCGATAATATTGATTATGACAATTCATCGATTTGCGGC
>JALOQG010000241.1 GCA_025453505.1 Myxococcota bacterium
GCAGCCGGGAGGTCCCCAGAGAATCAGCGACGGCAGGCTGCCCGCGTCCGCGAGCCGGCGCAGGGGGCCCCCTGCGCCGACGACGGCGTCCTGGCCGACGACCTCGTCGAGGGCGCGCGGTCGCATGCGTTCGGCGAGCGGTGCGTGGACCGATGGAACGGCAGTTCCGGATCGGCGCGCAGGAGCGGCTCCGGGATCACGGTCGAAGAGCGAAAGCGAGTCGTCGTCCGCCATTGGGCGGATCCTAGTCGATGCGCTACCTCCGACCGACCCCGCGAGGCGTTGCATGGCGATCCATCCTGGTGCCGTCCGATCGGTCGGCGTGGCGATCAAGCCGGGCGACGCGCGCGCGCTCGCCGCGGTGCGCGATCTCACGAAGCTCCTCGAGAGCCATCGGGTGCGCGCATTGCTCGAGCCCGAGGCTGCGACGGCGATCGGGGAGACGGGCGTCCCGCGCGCGGTACTGGTGCGCGAGGCGGACCTGCTCGTCGTCCTCGGCGGCGACGGCACGCTGCTTTCGCTGGCGCGCGCGGCCGGCGATCGCGAAGTCCCCATCCTCGGCATCAACCTCGGCACGCTCGGCTTCCTCGCCGAGGTCTCGATCGACGAGATGGGAGGCGCGATCGAGCGCGCCCTTTCGGGCGAGATGACGATCGAGCGACGCATGCGGCTCGGCATCGATCTGGAACGCGCCGGCGCGACGCCGCGCTGCTGGATCGCGCTCAACGATGCGGTTCTCGCGAAGGGAGCCTCGGCGCGCATCATCGATCTCGAGGCCCGTGCCGACGGACAGCTCGTCACGACCTATCACGGCGACGGCCTGATCGTGTCCACGCCGACCGGCTCGACGGCGTACTCGATGTCGGCCGGCGGGCCGATCCTGCTGCCGGGGGTCGCGTCGATCGTGCTGACGCCGATCTGCCCGCACGCACTGACGCAACGGCCGCTGGTGCTGCCCGACGGCGCCGTCGTCGAACTCGTCGTGCACGCACGCGGCGGCGACGTCCAGCTCGCGGTGGACGGGCAGGAAGGCGCGGCGCTGGAGGAAGGGGATCGCGTGACGGTGCGACGTTCGCCGGTGCCGACGCTGCTCGTCGTGCCGCCGAACCGATCGCGTTTCGAGGTGCTGCGCAACAAGCTGCGCTGGGGCGAGCGGTGATCGAGACGCTGCGGATCCGTTCGCTGGCGGTGGTGGACGAGGCGCAGATCGAGTTCGGCGCCGGTCTCAATGCGCTCACGGGCGAGACGGGCGCGGGCAAGTCGATCGTGCTCGGCGCGCTCGCGCTGCTCGCGGGCGCTCGCGCGTCCGCCGACGTCGTGCGCGACGGCGCCGACGAGGCGCTCGTCGAAGCGGTGTTCCGCACCGACGCGGCGCCGGATCTCGAGGGCGCGCTGCGCGAGCGGGGCATCGAGGTCGAGGAGCACGCGCTCGTCGTCGCGCGCAGCGTGCATCGCGAGGGGCGCAGTCGCGCCTGGATCGGAGGGCGCCTCGTGCCCGTATCGGCGCTCGCCGAAGTGCTCGGCGATCGGCTCGAGATCGCGAGCCAGCACGAGTCGCAGAGCCTGCGCCGGCCCGAGAGTCACGGACGCCTGCTCGACGCATTCGGCGACCTGCTCGAGCTGCGCGAGCGGGTGGGGCAGGGCTACACCGCTCTGCGCGACGCTCTCGCGGAGCGCGATCGCCTCGAGACGGCGGCGGCCGAGCGGGCCCGCCAGCACGACTTCCTCTCTTTCCAGCTCGGCGAGCTCGACGCCGCCGCGCTGCAGCCCGGCGAGATCGGCGCGCTCGGCACCGAGCACGCGCGACTCGTGCACGCGAGCGAGCTGCGCGGTGAGGCGAGCGCTGCGGCCGCACAGCTCGCGGGCGACGAGAACGGCGGCGCGATCGATCGCGTCGAGGCCGCGGCCCGCCGCCTCGAGGGCGTGGTCGCGAAGGACGCGTCGCTGGTGCCGTTGGTCGAGCGCCTGCGTGCGGCGTCGCCGGTGCTCTTCGAGGCCGCACGAGATCTCGAGCGTTACGCGGACGGGGTCGACGTCGATCCCGAGCGCCTCGCCGGGGTCGAGGAGCGGCTCGCGACGATCGAGCGCCTGCGCCGCAAATACGGCCGCGAGGAGGGCGACATCTTCGCGCGCCGCGACGCGATCGCGGCGGAGCTCGCCGGGCGGCAGCGATGCGCGCGCGCGCGAGCTCGAGGCGGAGTCGCAGCGAATGCGTGCGCAGCTCGCAGCCGACGCCGAGGTGCTGTCGGCCGGGCGCCGCGACGCGGGTAAGCGACTCGCTCGCGAGGTGTCGGAGTCGCTGAAGAAGCTCGATCTCCCGCACGCGCGGCTCGAGGTCGCGCTCGAGCCGGTGGATCGCGCCGACGCAATGCCGTGTGCTGCGACGGGCGCCGAGTCCGTCGAACTCCGCTTCAGCGCGAATGCAGGCGAGGCGCCGCGCGCGCTGCGCAAGGTGGCGTCCGGCGGCGAGCTGTCGCGCGTGTTCCTCGCGCTGAAGAACGCGTTGCGCACGAGCGAACGCGGAGCCGTGCTCGTATTCGACGAAGTGGACGCGGGCATCGGCGGGCGCGCGGCGGATCGCGTCGGCGCGCTGCTCGCGGAGCTCGGCGCGGCCCACCAGGTGCTGTGCATCACGCACTGGCCCCAGATCGCCGCAGCGGCGGCCGTCCAGCTCCGGGTCGTCAAGCGGACGCAGGCCGGCCGTACCCACACACGCGTGGAGCGCCTCGGGCCCGAGGAGCGGGTCGAGGAGCTCGCGCGCATGGCCGGCGGCGCGCGCGTAGGGGATGCCACGCGGGCGCACGCCCGCGAGCTGCTGCGCGGCGCGGCGCGATCGCGGAGCAAGGGCACTGCTCCCCCGCCGCGCGGATAAAGCGGGCGCCGCTGCCGTCCGATGAGACCGGCGATGCAGCCCGAAGAGAGCAGCGGACGCGAGCGGACCGGAGGTCGCACGGTGCCTTCTGGCGCCAGCGTCCGCGTCGCCAGCGGGTTCTACGAAGGACTCGAGATTCCCATCGATCGCGAGTGGCTCGTGATCGGTCGCGGACGCAGCGCCGAAATGACGCTGGCCGAGCCCACGATCTCGCGCGCACACGCCGCGATCGGCTACGACGGGCACGGCTTCTTCGTCCAGGATCTGCGGAGCACCAACGGAACGCTCGTCAACGGCGAGCGGCGCGAGCGCGCGCAGCTCGGCGACGACGACGAGATCCAGATGGGCCGCCTGCGGCTCCGCGTGCGTCTCCCCGCGTGAACGTGGTCCCTCCCGGGGGGCTTCTCTACATTCCGCGGGCCCGCGCTTCGTACCTCCAAGGCGAGACCCATCCGTCCATGGCCCGTTCCGCATGATCCAATCGCTGCTGCGCGCGATCTTCGGCTCGAAGAACGACCGCGAGCTGAAGCGGATCGTCCCGCTGATCGAGCGGGTGAACGCGCTCGAACCCGCGTGGGTCGAGCTCTCGGACGCGGCGCTCGCCGGCAAGACGGCGGAGTTCCGCCAGCGCCTCGCGAACGGCGAAGCCCTCGACGCGCTGCTGCCCGAGGCGTTCGCGACGGTGCGCGAGGCGTCGAAGCGCACGCTCGGCCAGCGACACTACGACGTGCAGCTCGTCGGCGGCGCGGTGCTCCACGAGGGCAAGATCGCCGAGATGAAGACGGGCGAAGGCAAGACGCTCGTCGCGACGTTGCCGTCCTATCTGAACGCGCTGCCCGGCAAGGGCGTGCACGTCGTCACGGTCAACGACTACCTCGCCCGCCGCGACGCCGAGTGGATGGGGCAGGTCCACCGCTTCCTCGGTCTCACGGTCGGGGTCATCGTGCACGACCTGTCCGACGCCCAGCGTCAGGCGGCGTATGGCGCCGACATCACGTACGGCACGAACAACGAGTACGGCTTCGACTACCTGCGCGACAACATGAAGCGCGCGCTCTTCCACTGCGTCCAGCGCGAACTGCACTACGCGATCGTCGACGAGGTCGATTCGATCCTGATCGACGAGGCGCGCACGCCGCTGATCATCTCCGGTCCGTCCGAGGAGAACACGCAGGTCTACGGCGTCGCCGATCGCGTGGTGCGCCAACTGCGCGCCGGCACCAAGGGCGACGTCAACAAGGGCATCGAGGAGACGGGCGAGTTCTGGTTCGACGAGAAGGATCACGTGGCGGCGCTGACCGACGAAGGCGTCCACCGCGTCGAGAAGCTGCTCGGCATCCAGAACCTCTACGACCCGCAGATGCTCCCGGTGAACCATGCCGTGAACCAGGCGTTGATCGCGCACGCGCTCAAGAAGCGCGACGTCGACTACGTCGTGAAGGCCGGCGAAGACGGCAAGCCCGAGGTGCTGATCGTCGACGAATTCACGGGCCGCCTGATGCCGGGACGTCGCTGGTCGGACGGCCTGCACCAGGCCGTCGAGGCCAAGGAAGGCATCCAGGTCCAGAGCGAGAACCAGACGCTCGCGACGATTACCTACCAGAACTACTTCCGCATGTACGAGAAGCTCTCGGGCATGACCGGCACCGCCGACACCGAGGCGCCGGAGTTCGCGAAGATCTACGACCTCGAAGTGCTGGTGATCCCGACGAATCGGCCGATGGTGCGACAGGACCTCGGCGACGTGGTGTACAAGACCAAGCGCGAGAAGTTCGACGCCGTGGTCGAGGACATCAAGGCGCGTCACGCGAAGGGCCAGCCGATCCTGGTCGGCACGATCGCGATCGAGACGTCGGAGATGTTCGCCGCGAAGCTCAAACGCGCGGGCGTCAAGCACGCGGTGCTGAACGCCAAGCAGCACGAACGCGAGGCCGAGATCGTCGCGCAGGCGGGCGCGAAGGGCGCCGTCACGATCTCGACCAACATGGCCGGCCGCGGCACCGACATCCTGCTCGGCGGCAATCCCGAATACCTCGCGCTCGCCAAGTGCGGGCACGATCGCGAACACCCCGACTTCGTGCAGTGGCAGTCGCACTTCGAGGCTGCTTGCGCGAAGGAGCGCGACGAGGTCGTCGCCGCCGGCGGCCTGCACATCATCGGCACCGAGCGCCACGAGAGCCGCCGCATCGACAACCAGTTGCGCGGTCGTGCCGGCCGCCAGGGCGATCCGGGCTCGTCGCATTTCTATCTCTCGCTCGAAGACGACCTGCTGCGCCTCTTCGGATCCGACCGCATCGCGGGCTGGATGGAGCGGCTCGGTCTCGAAGAGGGCGAGGCGATCGAACACCGCTGGATCACGCGCGCGATCGAGAACGCGCAGCGCAAGGTCGAGGCGCGCAACTTCGACATCCGCAAGAACCTGCTCGAATACGACGACGTCATGAACAAGCAGCGCCAGGCCTTCTACGGCCGGCGCGCGAAGGTGCTCGCGAGCGAAGAGGTGCACGACGAAGTGCTCGAGATGGTCGAGGGCGTGCTCGTCGGCCTGATCGACACGCATTGGCCGCCGAAGGGCGATCCCGATCCCGAGCAGATCGCGGCGCTGGTGCGCGCGATCGAAGTCGGCTTCGGCGTCCGGCTCGACGTGACCCAGCCGCCCTTCGACCAGCGCGTGCTCGAGAAGGACGCCGTCGGCCGCGCACTGCTCGAGCGCCTGATGGCCGTGCTCGACGAGAAGGAACGCCGCTGGGACGCGCTGCGCGAGCAGTATCCGCAGGTCAATCTGATCACGCACCGGCAACTCGAACGCGACGTCGTGCTGCGCACCCTCGATCGGCTCTGGAAGGAGCACCTCCACGCGATGGACGCACTGCGCGACGGCATCCGCTTCCGCGGCTACGCGCAGCGCGATCCCAAGGTCGAGTACGCGCGCGAAGGCTTCGGGCTCTTCGACGAGATGCAGGGGCGCGTCGACTCCCAGTCGGCCGAGGAGATCTTCAAGGTCTGGATCGACGAGAGCCGCCTCGCCGACGCCGCGCGGCAGATCGCGGCGCAGGCCGCTCCCACGCCCTCGCAGGCGCCCGCGCAAGCCGCATCGGCTCCGCAGGCCGCGAGCCCGCGCCCCGCCGGCGGCCCGATCCTCGGTCCGGCATCGCGTCCCGGCGCCGACGCACCGGGCACCGGCAAGGTCGGCCGCAACGATCTCTGCACCTGCGGATCGGGCAAGAAGTTCAAGCGCTGCTGCGGCGCGTAGCGTCCGCGCTCTCGGCGGCGCTCCGCGCGGCTGCTATCTCTCCGCGCCCATGAAATCACCGCGACTCTTCGTTCCGGGTTTTCGCGCCGCCGGCGTGCGCGCGGGCATCAAGACGAAGGGCCCCGACGTCGCGCTGATCGTGAGCGACGTGCCCGCCGCGATCGCGGGCGTATTCACGCGCTCGACGGTCGTCGGGGCGCCGGTCGAACTCTCGCGCGAGAAAGTGAAGCGCGGGCGCGCACGCGCGATCGCGGTCAACGCCGGGGTGTCGAACGTCGCGATGGGCAAGCGCGGTCTCCGCGATGCGCGCGCGATGGCGCAACTCGCTGCGAACGCCGTCGGTTGCCCGGAGTCCGAAGTCTTCGTCGCCTCGACCGGCGTGATCGGGCACCCGCTGCCGATGGACAAGATCGAGCGCGGCATCGCGGCGGCAGCGAAGGCGCTGCGGCCCGACGGCCTCGCCGCCGCATCGCGCGCCATCATGACGACGGATCTCGTCGCGAAGACGGCGATCGCGCGCACGCGCATCGACGGCCGCGCCGTGACGCTCGCGGGGATCGCGAAGGGCTCGGGGATGATCGAGCCGGACATGGCGACGATGCTGTCCTTCCTCGTGACGGATGCGGCGATCGCCGCGCCGCTGCTGCGGCGCATGCTCCGTGCGGCAGCGGACGAGAGCTACAACCGTCTCACGATCGACGGCGAATCGTCCACGAGCGACACCGTGCTGCTGATGGCGAACGGCGTCGCCGGGCATCCGACGCTGCGGGACGTCGCGAGCGCGGGCGCGCGCCGCTTCGCGGCAGCGCTGCGCGAAGTGACCCAGGAACTGGCCCGCGCGGTCGCGCGAGACGGCGAGGGGGCGACGAAGCTCGTCACGGTGCGCGTCTCGGGCGCGCGCACGGCGGACGACGCGAGCCGCGCGGCGAAGCGGATCGCGAACTCCATGCTGGTCAAGACGGC
>JALOQG010000242.1 GCA_025453505.1 Myxococcota bacterium
GCGGCCTCGACGCCCGTGGACTCGAGCGCGACGGTTCACTCGGACTCGCAGCTGTGCGTGAAGACCATCAACGAGTGGGCGGCCGGCTGGGCCGCGCGGGGCTGGCGCCGCAAGACCGGACCGATCGCGAACCTCGAGCTCGTGCAGGAACTCTACTCGCTGGCGCGCGCGCATCCGAAGGTGCGGCTGCAGTGGATCGCGGCCCACGACGGCTCGCGCTGGAACGAGTACGCGGACGCGCTCGCGACGACCTATCTGAGAGAGCGCTGAACGCTCAGGACGCGTGCGTGTACGGAGCGCGCGGCGCGGCGCGCGCGGGCCGGCGGCGCGCGGCTACCGGATGCTCGCGCAAGGCCCGCTTCGCGACGTCCAGCAGCCAGGCCGCCCAGGGCACGTCGCCGCGGTAGTGGTCGAGTTCCCGGAAGGCGCGCACCAGGATGGCCTCGGTCAGCGCTTCGGTCGCGCGACGCGTGCCGCCGGAGCGACGGCTCGCGAAGACGTACACGCACGCGAAGCTCGCGTCGTAGACCGCCTCGAAGGCCTCGCGGTCGCCGCGCATGGCTCGCTGGACGGTCCCGGTATCGGTGGTCATCAACATCTCGGCTCGCCCAGCCCGCACCGCCCTGAGGAGAGATTACAGCGGCGCGAAGGTTTCGGACCTGAATCGGCCTCGATCGATGGGTGGCCGCCTTTCAGGCATCGGTTTCGCGAAGAGAAGCGGACGCGTGTGAGGGGCCGGCGAGCGCCAGATGAAGAACCCGCGACGCTCTTCTCATCCGAGCACCGAGCCGCCCCGAAGTGCCGACCCGCACGGCAACACGCCCCTCGAAGCCGTGTTCGGCGAGCCGCCGTCCGGCGGCGAAGCGGGATCAGAAGGACTGGATCAGAAGGACGGGTGGTGGAGCCGAGCGGGATCGAACCGCCAACCTCTGCGTTGCGAACGCAGCGCTCTCCCAGTTGAGCTACGGCCCCACACGCTGGGAAACACCCGGTCGGGGAGACCGGGACGGCGGACGGTAGGGCCAGCCCCTGGGACCGTCAACCAGCCGCCGACGCTCGTCGCGGTCGCATTTCGCACGATGCGACAAGGACTTGCCAGAAGGCACCGATCGGGGGGATGCTTGTGCGATGGCCATCCAAGTCCGCACGATCCTGGTCCCGATCGACTTCTCCTCGCACGCCGGCGCCGTCCTCGAATGGGCCGCACACCTCGCGGAGGAGCACGGCTCGAAGCTGGTGCTGCTGCACGCGTACCACCTGCCCGTGGACTTCCAGCAGCTCGAAGGCGCCTACCTGCCGCCGGACTTCTGGAACCAGGTGAAGGGCGACGCCGCCGAAAATCTCGACAAGGCCGCGAAGCCGCTGCGCGACCGCGGCCTCACGGTCGAGACGGTCGTGCGCGAGGGGTATCCCGCGACGGCGATCGAAGAGGAGGCCCGCGACCGCGGCGTCGATCTCGTGGTGATCGGCACCAAGGGGCACTCGGGGCTCAAGCATCTGCTGCTCGGCAGTGTCGCCGAGCGTGTCGTGCAGAAGGCGCCCTGTCCGGTGCTCGCGGTCAAGACGCCCGAGGAGTGACCGCCGCGGGCGCGCCGGCGCTGCCGCGCGACACGGTCTGGATCGTCGCAGCGGGGCTCGTCGTCGCGGCGGCCGCGATCGCGCGCGTGCACAACGCGTTCGCATATCCGCCGTTGCAGGACTTCGACGCGGCGCCGCACGCGCAGTACGTGTTCGCGTTGGTGCAAGGCCATCTGCCCGAGCCGCGTACCTGGGCCGGCTTCCATCCACCGCTCTACTACGCGCTCGGCGCCGCGCTCTGGCACCTCCTGCCCGGCGCGATCCCGATGCACACGGCGTTGCGATTGCTGTCGGCGGCCTTCGGCTTCGGCGCCGTCGCCGTCGTGTGGCGCGCGCTGCGGCACGTCGCGACGCCCGCCGACGCCGCCGTGGTCGCGGCGATCGTCGCGTGCGCGCCGGTCATGGCGATCGCGACCAGCATGATGGGCAACGAGACCGCGTGCGCGTTCTTCGCGACGGCCGCGCTCGCCCGCACGCTCGCGATGCCCGTCGAGCCACGTGCGGCACTGCGACACGGAACGGCGACGGTTCTGCTCGCAACCGGCGCGGCACTCGCGAAGAGCACGGGACTCGCCGTCGTGGGGGTGATCGCGATCGTCTACGCGTGGCGCCTGCACACGGCCCGCGAAACCCGGACGCGCGCCGTACTCGTGCTCGTCGTCCTGCCGTTGGCGCTCGTGGCGCCGCATTACGTGCGCCTGCTCGCCGCGACCGGCAATCCCCTCTCGATCATCAGCAGCGGCGTTCCGTCCGATCTCGTCGGCAGCGAAATGGCGGCGCAGCCGCCCGGAGAACGTCACCTCGCGCACTACGCCTCGTTCCCGATCGCCGTATTCTTCGCGCCATTCCATGCAGCACCGGGGATGGCCGCGTCGGTGCCGGGCATGCTGCACGCGAGCACATGGGCCGACGCCCACGGTCAATTCCTGCTCGCCGCGAGCCAGCCCGTGCTCGTCGCAGCGGGGTTCACCGCACTCCTCGGTCTGCTTCCGACGGGGCTCGCCCTCACCGGTTTCGTCCGCATCCTGCGTACCCCGGCGCTGCGTGCGTGCTGTGCCGCACCGCTGCTGCACGGCGCGCTGCTCTTCGCGGCCTTTCTCGTGCAGACGTGGCTCGTGCCTCGCTACTCGGCGGTGAAGGCGTCCTACCTGCTCTCGGCGCTGCTGCTTCCGGCGCTCGGGCTCGCCGTCGCGCTGGCGTCGCAAGGGCGCCTGGCGCGATCGCTCCTGCGCGTCGCCCTGCTCGCGATCGCCGCCTGGGCGGCTTTTCTCACGTGGTGGGGATGGTGGCTGTGAAGCGACGTGTTCTCGGGGTGCTCGCGATCGTCGCGATCGCGTGCGCACCGGCGCCCGGCACGCCGCGCGAGATCGTCGATGCGTACTTCGCGTCGATGGGGCGCGATCCCTTGCGCACGTTGCCACTCGTGACGCCGGCATTTCACGCGCAGCACGGCGTGGGAGTCGTGACCAACGCCGAAGCGGTACGCGCCTACCGCGAGGGCGACACGACCCCCGTGCCGGCGGGCCCGGTCGCAATCGATCACCTCGAACTCGGCTGGCTGATGATCCAGGTGCGACCGGCGTTCGCGCGCCGGCTCGCTGCGCTCGAGCGAACGCTTCTCGCCGAGGAGACGAGTAGCGACACCGCCCGCGTCGCCGTCCGCCTCGCGCCGCGGGAAGGCGCCCCATTCGAGCAGGAGTTCACGCTCGTGCGCAATGCCACGGGAACGTGGCAGATCGACGCCATCGCACAGCGAGGCGTCGACGCGACGAACGGTTTCGAAGCGTTCATCGCCCACCCGACCGACGCCGCGCGACGCAGACTCGAAGCCGCGCTGCGGGATCGCTGAGGTGTCGCGGCGTCGCGCGGTGGTCGTGCTCGTGGCTCTGACGGGACTCGCGCTCCGGCTCTGGTTCGTGTTCGCGACCGAAGGCACACCCGACGTCGCGTACTGGGCCGGTCACGCGCAGGGCCTGGATCGGCTCGGCTTCGGCTACTACCGAACGTCCTGGCTCGTGAATCATCCGCCGTCGGCGCTGCTCGCAGTGCACGCACTGTGGCGCTTCGCCGAAGCGAGCGGCGTGCCGTTCCGCATCGTGCTGCGCTTGCCGATGCTGCTCGCCGACGTCGCGAGCGTGCTGCTGCTGCTGCGCGGACTCGGCGACGCGACGCTCGGTCTCAAGGCGGCGACCGCGTTCTGGCTCGCACCGCTCGCAATCGTGCTGTCGTCGCATCACGGCAACACGGACGCCTGGCTCGGCACCTTCGCACTCGCGTCGGTGGTCGCGATGGGGCGCGGCGCGCCGCTGCTCGCGGGCGTCGCGCTCGGCGCGGGAGCGGGCGTCAAGGTGGCGATCCTGCTCGTGCTGCCCGTGCTGCTGCGCGGCGTGCCCGAGACAGGACCGCGCATCCGCTTCTGGACGGGGCTCTTCGCGGCGTCGGGAGTGGCGTTCCTGCCGGCGCTGCTGATGCCGGACTGGGCCGGGCTCGACCGGGTCTTTGGTTACGGCGGCATCACGCTGCGCACGCTCTCGGGTCAATGGGTGTGGGGAATCCGGTCCTTCGACGCCTCGCTCGCGGCGATCGGACTCGGTCCCGCGGCCGCGCTCTACGACCGACTGCATCGCGGCATCGCGCTCGGCGCGGTGCTCGCGTTCGCCGCTCTCGATCCCCGGCCGGCGCGCGACCCCGTCGCGCTCGGCCGCCGCGTCGGCGCCTCGTTCCTGATCTTCTACGGCCTGACCAACTCGCTCTCGTTCCAGTACTTCGCCTGGTCCGCACCGTTTCTCGCGCTGATGCCCGCGCCGTTCCGCTGGGGTCTGATGACGCTGCTCGGCGCCTACGTCTGGGTGGTGTACGCCTTCGTGTCGGAGGACTGGCTGTTGCGCGGCGGCTGGGACTTCATCGGCCATCCCGTCTGGCCGACCGCGATCGTCGCCCTGCGCGACGCGTCGATCCTCGCCTGTCTCGCGTGCGCGATCGGCTTCCTCGCGCTGGCGACGCGGCGCCGGATCGCGTGGTGGCGGGCGCGCTGAGGCGCCCGCTTCGTTCACCAGGTGGATTGCACGTGGGGGTAGGCGCGGATCCGTTCGTCGGGCGTGACGATCGGCGCCGCGGCTTCGAGCGCCGTCGCGACGATGATGCGATCGGCCGGGTCGGAGTGCAGCGTGCCCGGGAGCTGCGTGCTGCGCACCGCGATCGCGGGATCCAGTGCGGCCAACTGGATCGTCGGCAGCGCGAGCGCGAGATCCACCCACTGCTCGACCGGGCGATCGAGCCGGATCCGCTGCTTCGCGACCAGCATGCCGATCTCCCAGACGCTGATCGCGGAGACGAGCGCCAGATCGACTCGCTCGATCGCGGTC
>JALOQG010000243.1 GCA_025453505.1 Myxococcota bacterium
CCGATCCGAGCATCCATCCGGGCGATCCGGTCGCCGCGTTCGTCTCGGCGCTGCTCGAGGAGTTCGGCGACGAGTGGGGCAACAAGTGGATGTTCCACTACCGCTGGGCGCGCGAGGTCGATCAGGTCTGCTCCGCCGGACGCATCGCGCGCGCGATGCTGCCGGGTGCGAGCGACGAACAGCACGCGGGCATGACCGCGCAGATCCGCGAGCGCATGGTGAACCGCGTGTGGTTCGTCGGATCGAGCCCCGAGACGGCGCCGCAGATCGAGGCGTCGTTCCGCAACGCGACGCTGCTGCTCGACGCGCACCTCGCGACGCGTCCGTATCTGTTCGGGGCGCGGCCGTCCTTCGGCGACTTCGGTCTCTTCGCCCAGCTCTACGAGGCGTGGACGGACCCGACGCCGGGTGCGTGGATCGAAGGCCGCGCGCAGCGCGTGCTCGACTGGGTGCACCGGATGCTGTGGCCGCGCGCCGAGGGCGACTTCGAACCGTGGGCGAAGCTCGAGCCGACGCTCGCGCCGTTCCTCGCAGGTCAGGTCGGGCGCCTCTTCCTGCCCTGGACGGTCGCGAACGCCGCCGCGATCGCGGGCGGCGGCGAGCCGTTCACGGTCGCGCTCGACGGCCACACGTGGACCCAGAAGCCGCAGAAGTACCACGCGAAGTCGCTCGCGGCGCTGCGCGCGAAGTACGTCGCGGCGCGCGACGCCGCCGGCCTCGACGCGCTGCTCGAACGCACCGGTTGTCTCGCCGCGCTGCGCGGCGAGTAGGAGACGATCATGAAGCTCGGAATCGGGGCCGTCTCGTTCGGCCCGAAGGTGCAGATCAATCTCGACCTGATCCGGCGCGCCGAAGCGCTCGGCTTCGACTCGGCGTGGACCGCGGAGGCCTACGGCAACGATGCGGTGACGACCGCGACGTGGGTGCTGGCGAACACCACGAAGATCAAGGTCGGCACGGCGATCATGCAGATGCCCGCACGCACGCCGGCGATGGCGGCGATGACCGCGATGACGCTCGACCACCTCTCGGGCGGCCGCTTCCTGCTCGGCCTCGGTCCGTCGGGTCCGCAGGTGATCGAGGGCTGGCACGGCGTGCCGTATGGCAAGCCGCTGACGCGCACGCGCGAGTACATCGCGATCATCCGCCAGATCCTGGCGCGCGAGGCGCCGCTCGAGTTCCACGGCGAGCACTACACGATCCCGGTGACGGGCGCGGGCACCACCGGACTCGGCAAGCCGCTCAAGAGCATCCTGCACGGCAACCCGCGCATCCCCATCTACACCGCGTCGATCAGCCCGAACGGACTGCGCTGCGCGGCGGAGGTCGCGGACGGCGTGTTCCCGATGATGGTCGATCCCGAGAAGTTCGACGTCTCGTACCTGCCGCATCTCGAGCAGGGCTTCGCGAAGGCCGGCGGCGGCAAGGGCCTCGCGAACTTCGCGGTCCTGCCGGGCGTCAGCGTGATCGTGACCGACGAGCCCGAGAAGGCGCGCATGGCGGTGAAGGGCGGGATGGCGCTCTACATCGGCGGCATGGGCGCGCGCGACAAGAACTTCTACAACGACCTCGCCAAGCGGCTCGGCTACGAAGAGGCCGCCGTCCGCATCCAGGATCTCTTCCTCTCCGGCAAGAAGATGGAGGCGGCCGCGGCCGTGCCCGACGCGCTGCTCGACGCCGTGCACCTGATCGGCCCGAAGGACCGGATCCGCGCGCGCCTCGCCGCGTGGAAGGAGGCCGGACGCAAGGGCTGGGTCCACACGATGAACGTCCAGACCTCGCAGCCCGAGGCGCTCGAGCTGCTCGCCGAAGAGCTGCTCTGACGGCCGTGCCGCGCAACCGGACGGCGCAGAGCGGCGCGCGCTCGCTCGACGGACGCCAGCGGCGCAGCGAGCGCAGCCGCGAGGCGATCGTGCAGGCGCTCTTCGACCTGGTCGGAAGCGGCGTGCTCCAGCCGACGGCGCAGCAGGTGGCGGAGACGGCGGGCGTCGGCATCCGCAGCGTGTTCCGCCACTTCGCGGACATGGACAGCCTCTTCGCCGAGATGAACGCGCGGATCCAGGCGACGGCGGTGCCGATCCTGCGCGCCGACCCGACTCCCGGAAGTGTCGACGCCCGCGTGCGCGCGCTCGCCGAGCGGCGCGTCGACTTCTTCGAGCGCATCGGCCCGTACAAGCGCTCGGCGACGGTGCAGCGCTGGCGGTCGCCCTTCCTGCAGCGCCAGCACGGCAAGCTGGTGCGCGGTCTGCGCGGGGATCTGCTGCGCTGGTTGCCCGAGCTGGAGCGGACCCCCGACGATCTCGTGGACGCACTGGATTGCCTGCTCTCGTTCGAGACCTGGGATCGCCTGCGCACCGACCAGCGCCTCGGCCGCGATCGCGCGCGCGACGCGATGCTGCGCGCGGCGCTCGCCCTGCTGGCTCCGATCACGGAGTGAGCCCGGCTGTCGCGAGTCCGACGGCCCCGGGCCGGGCTACCGGGTTGCCGTGGATGCGAAACGCTCGCTGCGCGTAAGCTCCCGCGCGGGGAGACCTCGCCGTGCCGCTTCCGCATACCCATGCCCTCTTCGGACCGCGCTTCCTCCGCCATCTCTGGCGGCTCGTCCGCATCTACTGGACGTCGCCCGACGCGCGGCGCGGTGGCCTGCTGCTGGCGACCGCGATCGCGCTCGAGCTCGCGACGGTCTACGGCACCTGGAAGCTCTCGGAGGTCCAGCGCGATCTCTTCGACGCCTTCCAGGACAAGCAGATGGCCGCGTTCCTCGCGGCGATCGGCTTCTTCCTGACCGTGGCCGCCGGCTTCGTCACGGTCTCCACGCTGCGCATCTATCTGCGCGGCGCGCTCGAAATCCGCTGGCGCAGGTGGATGACCGCGCACTTCCTCGAGCAATGGATGACGTCGCAGGCGTACTGCGAGATCGAGCTGCACCGCAAGGGAACCGACAATCCCGATCAGCGCATCTCCGAGGACATCCGCGATTTCGTCGCGAGCGCGCTCGGGCTCTCGCTCTCGCTGCTCGCGGCGATCGTCACGCTCGTCACGTTCTCCTCGATGCTGTGGAGTCTTTCGGGTACGTGGACCTTCTCGGCGGGAGCGAACCACTTCCACATCCCCGGGCTGATGATGTGGGTCGCGATCGCGTACGGACTGCTGGCGATCTTCGTCACGCATCGCGTGGGACGCTCGTTGATCGGCATCCAGTTCAATCGCCAGCGCGTCGAGGCCGATTTCCGCTTCACGCTGGCCCGCTTCCGCGAGAACGTCGAAGACGTCGCGCTCGCGCAGGGCGAACCCGCCGAGCGGCGCACCGCGGTCTCGCGCTTCGACGCCGTCGTGGACAACTACTGGAGCCTGATCCGCAAGCTGCGCGACCTGACGCTGCTCACCACCGGGATCGGGCAGGCGAACTCGCTGGTGCCGCTGCTGGTCGCCGCACCGGCGTTCTTCGCGGGGCACCTCTCCTTCGGCTCCGTGATGCAGGTGCGCATCGCGTACGGTGAAGTCTCGGGCGGACTCACCTGGTTCGTGAACGCGTACCAGGAGATCGCGCGCTGGCGCGCGAACATCGAGCGCCTCGTCACGCTGCTCGAGGAGATCGAGGCGACGAAGGCGGTGCTCGACCAGGCCGAGCGCGTCCAGATCGAACGGGCGCCCGACGGCTGGCTGCGCCTCGATCGTCTGCGGCTCTCGCGGCCCGACGGCACGCTGATCGTCGAGGACGCCAGCGCGACGCTGCGTCACGGCAATCGCGTGGCGCTCTACGGTCCGTCGGGCGCCGGCAAGCGCATGCTGCTGCGTGCGATCGCCGGCATCTGGCGCTTCGGCAGCGGACGCATCGAGATCCCGATCGGATCGCGCACGCTGTTCCTGCCGCAGCGGCCGTACCTGCCGATCGGATCGCTGCGCGAGGCGCTCACCTACCCCGAGCCGGCGACGGGCGCCGACGACGTGCGCGCGCGCGAGGTTCTCGAACTCGTCGGCCTCGGCCCGCTCGCGAACCGGCTCGACGACCGCGAACACTGGCAGCAGTTCCTCTCGGGCGGCGAGCAGCAACTGCTCGGGATCGCCCGCGCGCTGCTGCAGGAGCCCGACTGGCTCTTCCTCGACGAAGCGACCTCGGGTCTCGACGAGCCCACCGAGCGGCGCGTGTATCACCTGCTCGCGGAGCGATTGCCCCGCACGGGCCTGGTCTCGATCGCCGACCGCCCGACCGTCGCGAGCTTCCACGACCGCCAATGGCGCCTCGCGCGAGGCGATTCCGGCACGCTGCTCGAGGCGGCCTGAAGCGAACGCGACACGGTGTCCCACTCGTGGCGAGCTTGCGCCGTTCTGTCGCGGGACGCGCTTCGACCGCCTCTACCATTGCGGCATGCGAGTTGCTTCTCTGTGACGTGGGTGAGACGAGGGCAGGAACGCTGCCCGGAAGGGGAGTCCTCATGGCGATTGGCGACTACATCCGGCGGGAGATCGCGAGCGTCGACGCGAGCGTGTCGATCCAGACCGCCGCGTCGCAGATGGCGGAGCAGTCGGTCGGCTGCCTGCTGGTGCAGGAGAACGGCCGCTTCGCAGGCATCGTGACCGACCGCGACGTCGCGTTGCGCACGATCCGCGGGGGCCTCGATCCGAAGAGCGCGACGATCGGCTCGATCATCGAGCGCGACACGATCGTGATCCACGAAGACCGCCCCGTGCGCGTCGCCGTCAAGTTGATGAGCAAGCACGGCCTGCGCCGGCTGCTGGTCGGCAACAAGAAGGGCGACATCCTCGGACTCGTGACGTGGGACGACCTGATCGGCCTGATCGCGCGGGAGCTCTCCGAGATCGCCGGCACGATCGCCGCGCAGGGCCCGCACCTCGCCATTCCCGCCTCGCGAGCCGTCATCGAGCTCGCGCACGAAGGAGAGTCCGAATGATCCCCTGGCGCTGGTACACGACGCGCGACGGCCGCTGGGAATCGTCACCGACCGCGACCTCACGTGTCGCGTCGTCGCGAGCGGCGCGGATCCGGACAAGACCCTCGCCGACGCGATCGCGACCAAACCGGTCGAGTCCGCTCGCGGCGACGAGCCGATCGAAGCCGTCGTGGCGCGCATGCGAAAGTCCGGCGTGCGGCGCATGCCGATCGTCGAAGGCGAGGCGCTCGTGGGGCTCGTGACGCTCGACGATCTGGTCGTGCACCTCGGCCGCGAGCTGAACGAGCTCGGCAGCACCGCCAGGCTGGCGGTGGACGAGAGCCGCAAGCGCGGCCGGCGAGAACGCCGCCGGCGCGACATCGAAGAAGGGATCGCCGCGCAGGGCCCGCACCTCGCCATTCCCGCCTCGCGAGCCGTCATCGAGCTCGCGCACGAAGGAGAGTCCGAATGATCCCCTGGCGCTGGTAC
>JALOQG010000244.1 GCA_025453505.1 Myxococcota bacterium
CGCACCGTGCGCCGAGCGGCTGGCTCTATCCATGGCCCTTCGAGCCGTGGCGAGGCACGGATCTCGGCGGCGGTTGGCTCGGCAGCGGGTCGATCTCGCTGGGCGCGCTCTTCGAGGGCGGCGAGACCGACGAGGCGCGCTTCGGCCGCTACGCGGACTGGCGCGACGGTTTCTGGCTGCGCTGGCTCGACGCGCAGCTCGTGGCGCCGCGCGGCGCCTGGCTCGCGCGCATCGCTGCGGGCAACGGTGGCCGTGACGACGCGAGCTACCGCTTCGAGCTCTCCCGTCCGGGTCTCCTGCGTCTGCGCGGCTCGTGGTCGCGGCTTCCCGTCGTCTACGCGGACGGCGCGCGCGTGCTCTTCGACGGTGCGGGCAGCGACAGCCTGACGCTGCCCGCCGATCTCCCACCGGGCGCGACACCGGCGGCTGCACTCGCGCCGGCCTTCGCGCGAGTGGGCGAGACGCAGCTCGCGGTGCAGCGCGACGAGCGCCGGCTCGACTTCGAGGTGCGCCCGAGCGAGGACTGGAAGCTCTTCGCGCGCTATGGCGAGGACGAGCGCGACGGCGCGCGGCCCTTCGGCGGATCGCTCGGCTTCCCGAGCACGGTCGCCTCGCTGGTCGAGACGGTCCAACCCGTCGACGAGATCACGCGCAACGCCAGCGCGGGCTTCGAGTGGACCGGCGACGGCGTGCAGGCGAGCGCCCGCTACGCGCTTTCGATCTTCCGCAATCGCGACGACGCGCTCACCTTCGACGTGCCGTTCGCCGTCGATCCCGACGTCGCGCGATCGCGCTTCGCGCTGGCGCCCGACAACCTGTGGCAGCAGGCACGCGGCGAAGTGGCGGCCGCACTGCCGTGGCGCGGGCGCTTCGTCGGGACGGCCTCGTGGAGCCGCGCGCGCCAGGACGACGACCTGCTGCCGCCCACGGTCAACGGCGGCAGCGTCGGGAGGGGCGCCTTCGGAAGCGTCGACCTGGACCTCTGGAACCAGTCCGGCAGCCGGGCGCGCAGCCGCGCGGACGCGGCCATCGATCAACTCCTGCTCGACGGCTCGTTGCAGTTCTCGCCCTGGCGCCCGCTGCGTCTCTCCGCACGCGTTCGCCTTCTCGATCACGATGACGACACGGCCTACACCGCGTGGAATCCGCTCGCCGGGCGCATCGGCTACGTCGGCGAGGACGGCGCGCTCGAGGCGCAGACTCCGCGGCGTCGCGTGTTCGAGCCCGGCCGGCGTCTGAACGAAGATTTCCGTTACGCGAGCCTGCCGACCACCTACCGGACCCGGCTCGTGCGCCTCGCCGCCGACTGGCGCGCGGTGGCGCGCACGCGCGTCGATGCCTCGCTCGAGCAGGAGGCGATCCAGCGCGAGCATCGCGAGCGCGACGAGACGCGCGATCGGCGCGCGCGCCTCGCGATCGTGAGCCGCGATCTCGAGCCGCTGACGCTGCGCCTCTCCGGCGAACTCACCGAGCGCACCGGCAGCTCCTACGACTCGTTCTTCATGGCCGACGCCTTCGTCTCGAGTCTGCCCGGCTACGTCGGCAGCGACGCGCCCTACACGCTCACGGATCTGCGCATGCACGATCTCGCGAGCCGCACGCGACGCCGCGCCGAGCTGCGCATCCACTGGCAGGCGCGCGAGGACATGGACGTGGCGTGGACCGCGGGCGTGCGCGACGACGACTATCCGGCCGACTTCGGGCTCACGAACGAGCGCGGACTGGACGCCTCGAGCGAGTGGAGCTGGCAGCCCTCGCCGCGTGCCGGCGTCACCGCCTGGTACGGCTTCGCTCGACGCGAGCGCCGGCAGCGCAGCATCGCCGACGCGCCCGCGCCCGAGGCCGACGGCAGCGCCGGCGGCCCGGTGTTCCCGCTCGCCAATGTGTGGCGCATGGACGGCGACGAGCGCTCGCACGCCGCCGGTCTGGCCAGCACGTTCCGTCTACACCCGCGCGTGACGCTGGAGAGCGGTTACACGTTCCTGACCACGGAGACGGAGATCGGCTACGAGGCCGCGTCGGTCGGCTCGCTGGCCCCTGGCGTCACGCTCGCGGATGCGGGCGATCGCTTCCCGACGCTGCGCCTGCGCGAGCACGTCGTGAACACGCAGCTGCGTGTGGCGCTGACGGAACGCATCGAGGCCGGCGTGCTCTACCGCTTCGAGCACGCTCGCATCGACGACTTCCACCAGACGGGGCTCACGCCGCTCACCGATCCAGGCTCGATCTTCCTGGCCGACGTCGACCAGACGTTTGCCGCGCATCTCTTCGGCGCCTGGCTGCGCTTCGGTTTCTGAGCGCCGCCAGCGCGCCCGCGGCGATCCACGCTGCTCCCGCACCGCCCGGCTCCGGGACGAGCGTCAGGTTGTCCATGCCCAGCACGCCGACGGTCGGCGGGAGACTGCTCGCGGCGCTCGGCTCGGGGCTGTGCGCGACGTGCAGGCGCGTCACGTTGGCGAGCGCGAGCGCGATGTCCGGACAACCGTCCTCCATCGAGTTGACGAGCTCTTCCGGCGTGATCCCGAACGAGACGCGCGACCAACCCGCGCCCGCCGTGACCGGAACCGCCTCCGTCACGACCGAGCAGGCGTCGACGCGCAGATAGAAGCGGATCGCGAGATCCGTGACCGAGGTCACCTGGAGGTCGACCTGGAGCTCGCTCGCGCCGGTGTAGTCGCCGGTCCATTGCGCATCGTTCACCGCCGCCACGCGCGATCCCGGTCCGCTGCCGCCCGAGCCGACGATCTGGAGCCACGCATCGTCCGCGCCGTCCGGGCCGCCCGTCGGCACCTGGGCCGGCGGCGTCGGCGACGTCGCGCCGCTGCTCCAACCCTGCGTACCGTCTTCGAAGTCGTCGCTCTGTCCGATCTCGACGGCGCGCGCATCGCTCGCGAAGCCGAGCGCCGCGAGGGATGCGGCGAGCAGGGCGATCCATGCCCCGCGCCTCACTGTGCTCTTCATCGGCCGCTGCGTCTCCATCTCCCCTCCTCCGGCTCTTTCCGCCTGCCAGGTCGAGCTTCACCGCGGGACGACGGTCGTCGTATCCGGGATCGAGACCGGGTTCAGCTCGTAGAACGCCATGAAGCCGCTGCTCTTCGGGATGATCCGGTTGATGTAGAGCTCGACGTACATCCCGACCTTCCCGATGAAGCTCTTCGGCACGAACACGACGTCGTAGGGGCGCAGCACGGGCAGCGGTTCGCGGCCCTCGAGGCTGTCGCCGAGATCGACCCGATACACCTCGCGGCCCTCGGCGCTCTTGCGCAGCAGGATCACGCTGGAGAGCGCCGCCGAGTCGAGCGGGCCGCCGGCCTGGAACACGGCGTCCGCGAGCGTCGAGCGGCCGTCGATCGGGACCATCGTGGGGCTCTTCACCTCGCCGCCGACGAATGCCTTCTGGCTGGCGAAGCCGCGCATGATCACGGTGACGGCGGGCTGCATCAGATGATCGGCGTAGCGCTCTTGCAGATCCGTCGAGAGTTCCGCCGGCGTGCGTCCCGCACTCATGACGTCGCCGACGAGCTGCAGCGAGATGCGTCCGTCCGGCCGCACGACGACGTCCTCGTTCAGCTCGGCGGTGTGGAAGAACTTCACGCTGAGGAAATCGCCGGGGCCGATCCGGTACTCGGACTCGGGCTCGATCACCGCGCGGTCGTCCGGCAGGCGCGGGATGTCGGTGGCGCAGGCGGCTGCGAAGAGCGTGACCGCGAGGGCGAAAGAGGCGCGGAGTCCCCGCTTCTCGAACATGCGAGATCCTTTCCCGGCGGCTGCGCCGCGCCAGTGCGTGCGGAGGATCGTCAGCGAGGGGTGCGGGACGGGTAGCGTGCAGCGCCGCCCGCGTCAGGGTCTGCCGCCGTCGGGTGATCCGCGTCGCGTCCGGTTCAGTTCGCGAATCCGGGGATCGCGCAGAGGATCTCGGTCTGCCCCGTCTGGGCGCCGCGGATCGAGATCAGCGTGTAGCAGGTGGGCACCCCGTCGGTCAGATCGGGCACCGACGTCTGCTCGGGCTCGAGCAGGCTCACGCGCGTCTCGGAGTCGTCGAGCGGGATCGCGATGAGCACGAAGGCGTCGGGCTCGCCCTCGACGGAATCGCCGGGCGAATCCCAGCTGATCGTCGCGGTCTGCGATTCGTTGAGCCGGACCGTGAAGCGCGGCGCGACGAGCGTGCCGCCTGCGGTGCCCGGCAGCCCGCACATCATGTCGGAGGTGCCGAGCACGCCGGCCTCCGAGAGCGGAAGCAGCCAGTAGCAGTACATGCTCCCGGACAGCTGCGTGGGATCGTCGTCGAAGAGCGTCGCATCCGCGGGCAGCGGACCGAGCACGTCCGCCGATCCGTCGGAGAGTCCGAAGCGCTGCACGAGATAGCCGGTCTCGACGACACCGTCGGTCCACGAGATCGAGGCGCCGGCCGTGAGGCCGAAGCTGGTGCCGCCGACGACGGGCGAGACGCCCGCTTCGTCGAAGTCGAGGATGTAGAGACCGCCGCCCTGGTCCGCGACGTAGATCCGCTCGCCGGCGACGTCCACGCGCCAGGCGTTGGTGGACGTGTCGAAGAAGCCGACCTCGCGCGGTGCGGTGGGATCGGCGACGTCCACCACGCGCAGCCCGAACGCGCCGGTCGTCACGAACGCGAGCGTGCCTTGCACCGCGACGTTGTACGCGATGCCGACCAGCCGCAGCGAACCGACCAGCATGGGATTCGCCGGATCGCCGATGTCGACGATCTTGAGACCCTCGTTCGCATGCGCGAGATACGCGTATCCGCCGCCGAGCGCGATGTCCAGGACGGACGACTCCTCCGTCGGGAGCGCGCCGACCTCGACCGGCTGCAGCGGATCCGAGACGTCCATCACGCGCAGCCCCGCCGCTCCGGCACCGACATAGAGATGCGTTCCCTGGACGGCGACGCTGTTCGGCACGCCCGGCGG
>JALOQG010000019.1 GCA_025453505.1 Myxococcota bacterium
CGTCCCGGATCTGCGACTCCGGTGTCCGAAGCCGGGCTTCCAACCTCGACTGGATCGGTCGACTACATCGGGCGGCACATGGCGACGAAGAGGACGGGCATGGGACGGGGACCGATGGTTCGCGTTCGCCGCCTCCGCGGCGACGATCCGCACGCCGAGCGTCGCGAGGCGTTGGCGGCCGTGACTCCGTACCTGAGCCTGGTGCGCGCACCGATGTATCCGGCCGCGCGGACGCCTTCGGCGAAGGAGCTGGTGGTCGCGACGTACAACGTCCACCGCTGGACGGGCACCGCGGGTACGAGCCGCACGCCGGATCCCGAGCGCGCGTCCTTCGTGATCTCGGAACTGGGCGCGGACGTGCTCGCGCTCCAGGAGGTGATCCGGCCGTTCGCGGGCGAAGACCCGCTGGTGCGGCTGGCCGACCAGCTCCGGCTGCACGTCGCATTCGTCGCGACGCGCATCCACCGCCAGGGTGAACTCGGCAACGCGATCCTCTCGCGCTGGCCGATCGCGAGCGCGTCGCTGCTCGACCTGAACTTCTCGCGCATCGAACGGCGCACCGCGGTCGCCGCGCAGCTCAGCTCCGACGCGGGGCCGCTCTCGCTGATCGCGACGCATCTCGCGCTCGTCGATCGCACGCGTCACCGTCAGGTGCGCCACCTGCTCGATCACCCGCAGCTCCAGGGGCCGGTGATCCTGCTCGGCGACATGAACATGTGGCGCACCAACGACAAGGCCAATCGCGCGCTCGAGGCGGAGCTGCCGACGCACTCCGAGATCGACTGGCCCGCGAGCTTCCCGGCCGCGCGCCCCGTGCTCGCGCTCGACCGCATCTACGCGCGCGGCGCCAAGGTTCTCGAGGTGCGCTCGCACCAGAGTCCCGCGGCGAAGCGCGCTTCGGATCACCTGCCGGTGATCGCGCGGGTCGCGCTGCTCTAGTGCTTCGCCTCGGTCAGCGGGGCTCGATGCTCCGGACGACGTCGCCGCGCACGCGCCAGCCTTCCTGGCCGTAGAGGAACGGGACGAACACCCACCAGTGTTCGACGTCGACGTCCACGAGCAGGTTGCCGCCGCCGCGGCGCAGGGCGCCGTCCACGGCGTCCTGCAGCGTCGGAGCGTCCGTGTTGGTCGGGATCCAGAGGATCGTGTGCGAGCGCACTTCGGACGCGACGTCCGGCACGACGCGCGAGCCTTCGAGCGGGTAGCCGAGCGCCGGAACCGGCTGGCTCGAGAGCGCCGCGAAGCGGAACCGTTCGGTGGCGCAGCCGCCCGCCGCGACGAGCAGCAGCACGAGACCGACGCGAGCGAGCGCGCGCGGTCTCACGGCGCCTCCGGGAGATCGACCACGTTGCCGCGCACCGTGATCGTCTCGACGCCGCCGAGCAGCCACCAGCGGGTCGTCGTCACCTGCGCGCGCGTGAGTACGTCGCCGCGGCCGCGCGCGAGCGCGTCCTCGACGGCGAGCTCGAGGCTCGGTCCCGCGAAGGTCGGAAAGAAGAGGATGCTCGTGACGCCGGTGTGCGAGCCTTCGACGTCGCGCATGGCGGGCAGCTTCACGATCTCGACGTTCTGCACGTCGAGCTGGACCGGCTGCGTCGCGGCGAGCGTGACGAGACCCTGATCCGTGATGCAGCCGGGAAGCAGCGCGAGCGCGAGAAGCGCCGCGACGCACACGCGATCGAGACGCAGGCTCAACGGATGATTCCCCCCGGCACGCGGGGCAGTCTAGTCGCCGCGCGCATCACGGCGCCAGCGACCACGTGACCGACACGTTCGCCTCGAGATCGACTTCGCCGGGCGCGATCGGCGGCGCGGACGCGGCCTCCATCCGGTACGCGACCGGACCCGGCCCCGGCGCGCCGCCCGTCTCGTCGATCCGGACGACGCGACCGAGCGCGACGCCGGCCTCCTTCGCGAAGAGTTCCGCGCGCCGGCGCGCATCGGCGACGGCGCGCTTGCGCGCTTCGTCGAGGAGCGGCGCCGGTTCCGCGATCCCGAACGAGACGCCGCCGAGTTCGTTTGCGCCCGCTGCGACGAGCGCATCGATCACGCCGCCGACGCGATCGACGCCACGCACCTCGACCCTGACCTGGTTCGCGGCGCGGTAGCCGGTGATCGCGGGCATGCGGCCGGGACGCGCCGAGACGGAGTCCACGTACACGGGACTGACGTCGAAGCGGCTGGTCTGCACGAACCTGCGCTCGATGCCCGCGGCGTCGAGCGCCGCGATCACCTTCTGCATGGCGTCGGTGTTCGCGCGCACCGCGTCCGCCGCTCGCGCGGCCTCGGTGACGACACCGGCCGAGACGTTCGCGAGATCGGGCGTCGCCTGAACGCGACCACTGCCCGTGACGGTGATCGACGGCGTCGCGGCGTCCTGCGCCGCGGCGTTCGTCGCGCCGGCGAGGCAGAGCGCGGCTCCGAGCGCGAGAGCCGGAATGCGGGCTCGAGTGAGCGACAAGCGACTTTCCTCCTGCGCCATGGAACCAGAGCGGACCGGATCCGTCACGCGCGCTTGCCGCGCGCGGGCGCGACGGGGACAATGCCCAGCATGACGCGCCTTTCGACCGCCGTCGCCGCGTTGCTCCTCGTGATCGTGCTGCCCGCGTGTGCGTCGCTCGAGGCCTCGCAGCTCTATCGCAGCGGCACCGCCGCGCTCGATCGCGGCGATGCCGCGCGCGCGGTCGCGGATCTCGAGCGTGCCGCGGCACTCGCGCCGGACGCGGCGCACATCCAGAATCATCTCGGCATCGCGTACGAACAGGCCGGGCGCCGCGACGCCGCGGTCCGCGCCTACGAGCGGGCCGTCGCACTCGATTGCGAGAACGAATCCGCGCAGGCGAACCTCGCGAAGGCCAAGGCCGTGCCGGCCGAGGCGCCGCTCCCGTGAGCGGCGACGACGATCGCGACGAACGCCCGCGCCTTTCGTGGAGCGAACTCGACAAACGCCGCGGCAAGCCGCGCCCGAGCGCGCCCGAACGCGGGCCGCGCGGCGCCGCCGCCGAAGCGCTCTCGCGCAGCGCCACCCAGTCCTATCTGAAGAAGCTCGACTCGCAGCTCTTCGCGAAGAGCGGCAAGGGCGGGGCGCCGTCCGCACGGCTGGCGGACGCGGTCCGCGATGCGCTCGGAACGCCGGGTCTCGACGCCGCGGCCCGCGCGTATCTCGAAGAGATCGGACCCCCGCGCGAGGCGGCGCTCGTCGCGGCGTTCCTCGACACACGCGATCGGGCGCTGCAGCTCGCGGCCCTCGCAGCGTGGGCCGAGGAACTCGCGGCTGGCCGCGCGCATCCGACGCCGGGGCTGCGCGCCCAGCTCCGCACGCTCGCGGAAGGCGCCGACGACGAGCTGGCCGAACGTGCGGAAGAGATTCTCGCAATGCGCCGATGAGAGACGAGGCTAGACTCGCCGCATGCCGCACGAGGTCGAACGCGAGGCCCTGAGCCGCTATCTCGAGGATCACAAGCTCAAGCAGACCAAGCAGCGCGAGGCGATTCTCGACGTGTTCCTCGAGGTGACCGGACACATCTCGGGCGACGAGCTGTTCCGGCGCGTGCGCGAGCGCCATCCGCACATCGGATTCACCACCGTCTACCGGACGATGAAGATCTTCTGCGAGGCCGGCCTCGCGATCGAGCGCACCTTCGAGGACGGACTGACCCGCTACGAGATCCCGCACGAGCACCACGACCACCTCGTGTGCGTGCGCTGCGGGCGCATCGTCGAGTTCGAGTGCTCGATGATCGAGTCCGCGCAGGACCGCATCGCCGACGAGTACGGCTTCCGCCTGCTGCGCCATCGCCACGAGCTCTACGGCCACTGCACGGATTGCCAGGGCCGCTGAGCGGCCGATCCGGCCCGCTGGCGGCGTCGCGCTGCACTCGGCGTACGAGAACTACGCCTTCGCTCGCGCTCCTTGCCAGCGAACCGGCTCGACCGCTCAGCGGCGGATCATGAGGTGGGACGTTCGGCTGCGTCGTGTGGGCGCGGCATACTCGGCCGCGTGACGCAGCCCGTATCCACCGCATCGGCCGATCCGGCGCTTCGCATCGAACGCACGCGGGACGGCGTGCGCTTCGTCGTGCGCGGCCGGCTCGACGTCGACGTCACGGGCGCGCACTGGGACGCTGCGATGCGAGCGGCGCGCGCGGCCGGAGGCTCGGTCACGGTGGACACGCGCGAACTCACGTATTGCGACGGCGCGGGCGCGGCGCTGCTCGGTGCGCTCGAGCGGAGCGCGCGCGAGTCCGGTGCGCGTTTCGCGATCGAGGGTCTGCGCGACGACGTCGCGAAGGTGGTCGCGCTGGTGCGGCCCGGCGAGCGCGAGCCGGAACCGCCGGCGGCCCGGCCCGGCTTCGTCACGCGCGTCGGCCGCGCGAGCCTCGACGTGTGGGCGTCGCTGCGCGCACAGGTCGCGTTCCTCGGCGAACTCGTCGCGATGCTCGTCTACACCGCGCGCCGTCCGCGCACGCTGCGCTTTCGCGACGCCATCGTGATCGCCGAGCGCGCGGGCATCGGGGCCGTGCCGATCGTCCTGCTCGTGGGCTTCCTGCTCGGCCTGATCCTCGCGTTCCAGGGCGCGATCCCGATGCAGCGCTTCGGCGCGCAGATCTTCGTCGCGGATCTGCTCGGCATCTCGATGCTGCGCGAACTCGGCGCGCTGATGGCCGCGATCCTGCTGACCGCGCGCTCGGGTTCGGCGTTCGCCGCCGAGATCGGCACGATGAAGCTGAACGAAGAGATCGACGCGCTCTCGACGATGGGTCTCGAGCCGGTGCGCTTCCTCGTCGTGCCGCGCGTGCTGGCGGCCGTCGCGGTGGTGCCGGCGCTGACGCTGCTCACCAACTTCGCCGCGCTGCTCGGGGGCCTCCTCGTCTTCGTGCAGCTCGGCTTTCCGGCCGTCACGTTCGTCAATCGCGTGCTGGCCTCGGTCACGCTGACCGACTTCGCGACGGGCATGGGCAAGGCGGTCGTGTTCGGCGTGCTGGTCGCCGCGGTCGGCTGTCTGCGCGGCATCCAGACCGGAACGGATGCACAGGCGGTCGGGGCTGCGACGACCAGCGCCGTCGTGTCCGGCATCGTGCTGATCGCCGTCACCGACGGCATCTTCGCCGTCGTCTTCTACGTGCTGGGGATCTAGGCGTGACCGCCGGCGACGAGCCGATCATCCGCGTCGAAGAACTGACCGCGAAGTACGGCGAGCGGCTGATCCTCGATCGCGTCTCGTTCGAGATCCGGCGCGGCGAGGTGTTCGTGATCCTCGGCGGTTCGGGCAGCGGCAAGAGCACGTTGCTCAAGCACATGATCGGGCTCTACCCGGCGGCGGGCGGGCACGTCTGGATCGACGGCACCGACATCACGTCGGCGGACGGCGCCGAGCGTCGCGCGGTGTTGCGCAAGTTCGGCGTGATGTATCAGAGCGGCGCCCTCTTCGGCTCGATGACGCTGCTCGAGAACGTGCGCCTGCCGCTCGAGGAGTTCACCGACCTGCCCGGCGAGGCGATGAACGCGATCGCGGCATCGAAGCTGAAGCTCGTGCAGCTCGAGGGCTTCGAACACTTCCACCCGGCGGAGATCTCGGGCGGCATGACGAAACGCGCCGCGATCGCGCGCGCGATGGCGCTCGATCCGCCCATCCTGTTCCTCGACGAGCCGAGCGCCGGGCTCGACCCGATCACCTCGGCCGAGCTCGACCAGACCATCCTCACGCTCGCCGGCGCGCTCGGCACGACCTTCGTCGTCGTGACGCACGAATTGTCGAGCATCTACGCCATCGCGGATCGCGTCGTATTGCTCGATCCGCGCATCCGCGGCATCGCGGCGATCGGCGCGCCCGAAGCGCTGCGCGATCATGCAGAGGACGCGTGGGTGCGGCGTTTCTTCCGGCGCGAGGTCGAACCGATGGGAGGCAATCCGTGAGCCAGGAGGCGCACTACGTCCGGGTCGGAGCGTTCGTGCTCGGCGGCATCGTCGCCACCGTCGCCGGTGCGTTGCTCTTCGGCGGCGGCCGGCTCTTCGGTCACGCGCCCGTCGTGATCGAGACGGTCTTCGACGAATCCGTGCAGGGACTCGAAGTCGGCTCGCCGGTCAAGCTGAACGGCGTGCAGCTCGGCACCGTCAAGTGGATCGGCTTCGTCGGCGACCAGTACGTCGTCACCGGCCCGCGGGCGCTCGAGGAGAGCGGGCGCGCGCTGGTGCGCATGGAGATCACCAATCGCGTCGTCGAGCGGGGGCCCGAGGAGCAGGCGATGAACCTCCAGACGCTGGTCGAGCGCGGCATGCGCATGCGCCTGACGCCGCTCGGCATCACCGGCACCTCGTTCCTGCAGGCGGAGTTTCTCGATGCGGCGAAGAATCCGCCGATGCAGCTCTCGTTCACGCCGCGCGAGGTCTACGTGCCGTCGGCGCCGAGCACGATCAACCAGCTTTCGAGCGCGGCCGAACGGCTGATGACGCGCATCGACAAGCTCGACGTCGAGACGCTGCTCACCAACTTCGACAAGGTGCTCGTCACGGTGAACGACGCGATCGGCGAGGCCGACGTCGGCGGCGCGAGCAAGTCGGTCGTCGAGGTGCTCGCCGATCTGCAGAAGACCAGCGCCGCCGCGCGTTCGGCGATCACCGGCGCGAATCTCGGCGGCACCACCGCCGAGGCACGCCGCTCGATCGGCGAGCTGACCGCAACGCTCGCGCGCCTGCAGCGCATCGCCGATGCGAGCGGCGACGATCTCGCCGTCACGCTCGACAACCTGCGCGCCGCCTCCGAGAACCTGCGCGAGATGGCCGAGACCGCGCGCGCGTATCCGTCGTTCCTGCTCTTCGGCAAGCCGCCCGAGCCGGTCGCGGAGGACGCTCCGTGAACCGCGTCCGTCCGATGCGCGTCGCCGCTGCGCTGCTCGCCGTCGCGCTCGTCGCGAGCGGCTGCGGCACGTTCTCGCGCAAGCCGCCCGCGAAGGAGCGCTTCGTGCTCGCGCCCGGCGCGCCGACCGCCGTCGCCGCGAAACCGAGCGCCGGCATCCTGCGCGTCGACGTCGTGCGCGGCTCGCCGCTCGTGATGAACCGCAGCTTCACGTACCGCACCGGCCAGGGCACCGTGCAGACCGACTTCTACCGCGAACTCGCGGCGCCGCCCGGCGCGCTCGTGCGCGACGCGCTGATCGAATGGCTGCGCGCGTCGAACCGCTTCGCAGCCGTCGTGCGCGGCACCAAGGCCGGCACCGCCTGGATCCTCGAATCCGATCTCGAACGCCTCGACGCCGATCTGCGCGATCCCGCCGCGCCGCGAGCGACGATCGAGATGCAGGTACGCCTCCTCGACGCACGCAACGGATCGCCGACGCTCGTCCTCGACCGCCGCTACACCGCGAGCGAAGCGCTCGCAGACCGCACGCCCGAAACGCTCGTCGCCGCGTGGAGTCGCGCGTTGGCGTCGGTGCTGGGGGAGATCGAAGGGGATCTGCCCTAGCCTGATCCTCCGTCGGAGGATCCCCCGTGTTCGACGCAGCGGAAGTCGGCAATTCGGTTTCGAAGGCGGATTACGAGGCGCGCGCGCCGCAGCTGCGCGTCGATCTGATCAACGCGCAGTACGACCTGAAGCAGGCGGCGGCGTTTCCGGTGGTCGTGGTGCTGACCGGGGACGATCGCGGCGGCGTCAACGAGACGCTGAACGTGCTGCACGAGTGGATGGACGCGCGCTATCTGCGGACGCGGGCGTTCCGGCCGCCGTCGGACGAGGAGCGCGAGCGGCCGCGCTTCTGGCGCTACTGGCGGGTGCTGCCGCGCAAGGGGAATCTCGCGCTCTTCGTCGGCGACTGGTCGACGTCGCTGATCGTCGACCGCCTGGCGCGCCAGCTCTCGGACGCCGAGTGGGCGCGTGGCACCGAGCACGCCGAGCGCCTCGAACAGGCACTCGTGGACGACGGCGCGTTGCTGCTGAAGTTCTGGATCCATCTCTCGAAGAAGGAGATGAAGAAGCGGCTCGAGCGGGCGAAGAAGGACGACGGCGCCGCGCTGCGCGTGGACGAACTCGACCGCCAGATCTACGAGAACTACGACGCGGTGATCCCCGTCGCGGAAGAGCTTCTGCGGCGCACCAGCAGCGGCGCCGCGCCGTGGCAGGTGATCGAAGGGACGGATCCGCACTACCGCGATCTCGCCGTCGCGGAAGGAATCCTCGCCGCACTGCGCGGGCGGCTGGACGGTGCACCGGCGCAGGCCGCGCCGCCGGCGCCGTCCGTGCCGACGGTCGATCCGGATCCGCACACGACGGTGCTCGGCTCGGTCGATCTCTCGCAGACGCTTCCGTACGACGTCTACAAGGAGCGGCTGTTCGCGCAGCAGATGCGGCTGCGCAAGCGCGCGCGCAAGGCGCGCAAGAAGAAGCTCTCGGCGGTGATCGTGCTCGAGGGCTGGGATGCGGCGGGGAAGGGCGGCGCGATCCGGCGCATGACGCGCGCGCTCGACGCGCGCGACTACCGCGTGATCCCGATCGCGGCGCCGACCGAGGAGGAGAAGTCGCACCACTACCTGTGGCGCTTCTGGCGGCACATGCCGCGCGACGGCGAAGTGCTGATCTTCGACCGCTCCTGGTACGGCCGCGTACTGGTCGAGCGCGTCGAAGGTTTCGCGCAGCCGCGCGAGTGGAAGCGGGCCTACACCGAGATCAACGACTTCGAGGACCAGATCGTCGCGTCGGGCACGACGCTCGTGAAGTTCTGGCTGCACCTCGATCCGGACGAACAGCTGCGCCGCTTCGAAGCGCGCGAGAAGACCGCCTTCAAGAAGTACAAGATCGGTGCGGAGGACTACCGCAACCGGCGCAAGTGGGACGCGTACGTCGAGGCCGTGGACGAGATGGTCGCGCGCACCAGTTCGTCGATCGCGCCGTGGCATCTGGTCCCCGCGAACGACAAGCGCTTCGCGCGTGTCACCGTACTCGAAACCGTCTGCGCAGCACTGGAGAAACACCTGTGAGTCGCCGCGATCTGCCCGCCTGGAAGGCGCTCGAAGCGCATCGGCCCGCGATCGAGGCGACGACGCTGCGCGCGCTCTTCGCGTCCGATCCGGCGCGCGCGGACGCGATGACGATCGAAGCCGCCGGCTGGACGCTCGACTTCTCGAAGCAGCTCGCGACGCGCGAGACGCTCGCGAAGCTGGTCGCGCTGGCGGACGCGGTGGACCTGCGCGCCCGCATCGACGCGATGTTCCGCGGCGATCGCATCAACACGACCGAGGACCGCGCGGTGCTGCACGTCGCGCTGCGCGCGCCGCGTGGCGAGAAGATCCTGGTGGACGGGACGGACGTCGTGCCCGGCGTGCACGAAGTGCTGGACCGCATGGCCGCCTTCGCCGCGCGCGTGCGCAGCGGCGCGTGGCTCGGTCACACGGGCCGGCGCATCCGCAACGTCGTCAACCTCGGCATCGGCGGCTCGGATCTCGGGCCCGCGATGTGCACCGAGGCGCTGCGTCACTACGCGCCCGCGGAGATGCGCTTCCGCTTCGTCTCGAACGTCGACGGCAGCGACTTCGCCGAGGCCGTGCGCGATCTCGATCCGGCCGAGACGCTCTTCCTCGTCTGCTCGAAGACCTTCACGACCCTCGAGACGCTGACCAACGCGCGCACCGCCCGCGACTGGCTCGTCGCGAAGCTCGGCGACGCGGCGGCCGTCGCGAAGCACTTCGTCGCCGTCTCGACCAACGCGGGCGAGGTCGCGAAGTTCGGCATCGACACCGCCAACATGTTCGGCTTCTGGGACTGGGTCGGCGGGCGCTACTCGGTCGATTCGGCCGTCGGTCTCTCCGTCTTGCTCGCCATCGGCGGTGACCGCTTCCGCGAGTTCCTGGCCGGCTTCCGCGCGATGGACGAGCACTTCCGCGCGGCGCCCTTCGATCGCAACCTGCCCGTCGTACTGGCGCTGCTCGGCGTCTGGTACCGCGACTTCCTCGGCGCTTCGAGCCACGCCGTCCTTCCCTACGACCAGTACCTGCGTCGCTTCCCGGCGTATCTCCAGCAGCTCGACATGGAGAGCAACGGCAAGCGCGTGACGCGGGACGGCACGCTGCTCGACGTCGCGAGCGGCCCGATCGTGTGGGGCGAGCCGGGCACCAACGGCCAGCACGCGTTCTTCCAGCTCCTGCACCAGGGCACGGAGCTCGTGCCGTGCGACTTCCTCGGTTTCTGCACGAGCTTGAACCCGCTCGGCGACCATCACGATCTGCTGATGGCCAACCTGTTCGCGCAGGCCGAGGCGCTGGCGTTCGGGAAGACGGCGGAGGAGGTCGCGGCCGAGGGCGTCGCGGCGGCGCTGATTCCGCACCGCACCTTCCCGGGCAATCGCCCGAGCAGCACGCTGCTCGCGGATCGCTTGACGCCCGCGACGCTCGGCGCGCTGATCGCGCTCTACGAGCACAAGGTCTTCGTGCAGGGCGTCGTGTGGGACGTGAACTCCTTCGACCAGTGGGGCGTCGAGCTCGGCAAGGTGCTCGCGACGCAGATCGCGCGCGAGATCGCGAGCGACGCCGAGCCCGCGCTCGCCCACGACGCCTCGACCAACGCGCTGATCCGCCGCTACCGGCACGCGCGACGCGGCTGAGCTGCGGTAGGCTCGGCGGGGCCGCCCTCGAGGAGGATCGACATGTCGCTCGCGATGACGAAGGACGAACGCGAGAAGTTCCTAGCCGCGCTGCACGTCGGCGTGATCAGCATGGAAGACCCCGGCCGCGGGCCGCTGACGGTGCCGATCTGGTACATGTACGAGCCCGGCGGCGAACTGTGGGTCATCACGGATCGCGACTCGCGCAAGGGCAAGCTGCTGAAGGCCGGCAAGCGCATCTCGCTGGTCGCGCAGACGGAGACGGCGCCGTACCAGTACGTCAGCGTCGAGGGGCCGATCGTCACGGTCGAGCCGTCGCACCGCGATCGCGACACGCTGCCGATGGCGCAGCGCTACCTCGGCGAGGAACTCGGGCGCCAGTACGTCGCGGCGACCTCGGACGAGCGCGAGGCGCGCGGCAGCATCGTCGTGCGCATGCGGCCCGAGCGCTGGCTGACGGTGGACTACAAGAAGCGCTTCACGGCGTAGCGTCAGTCCTCGAGGACGACGCGGTCCGGCAGCTCGTTCGGGTTGTGATCGGGCGCCGGCACGTGGCGCCGGAGCAGTTCGCCGCAGCGGCGCAGCGCGGCGTCGAGGCCGTCCACGGCGCGGCCCTCGCGCAGGCCCGCGACGGCGAGATCGACGACTTCCTGCCAGACCTCGTTGGTGCCGACGTGGCGGTGGATGCCGGCGTCGGCGAGCACGACGACGCGGCGTTCGAGCAGCGCGACGAAGACCAGGATCCCCGTCTGTCCTTGCGTGCGCGTGAGCCCGTGTTCGGCGAAGGCGCGCCGCGCGCGCTCGGCGACGCTCGCCTCGACGAGATCCTCGGGCAGCAGCCGACGCCGGACGGCGTCGATGCGCGCGAGCGCGTGGCCGGCGCCGAGCGCGACGGCCTGCGCGGCGAGATACGTCCAGACTTCGAGCGGCGGCGCGAAGGCCGCGAGTCCCGCGAACGCGAGCCCGGCGAGCAGCACGGCGAAACGCCAGCCCGCGCTGCCGTATTCGTCGCACGCGTGCGTGACGACCAGCACGATCTCGCCGGCGCTGTGCCGCTCGGCCTCGGTGATCGTGGCCTCGAAGCGTTGGCGTGCGGCGGGATCGATCAGTTGGCGCGCCTTCATCTCACCAGCTCCCCGAGGCGCCGCCGCCTCCGAAGCCGCCGCCTCCGCCGCCGAAGCCACCACCACCGCCGAAGCCGCCCCCTCCGCGACCGAATCCACCGCCGCCGCCCCACACGACCGGACCGCCGCGTCGCCGGCCCCCGCTCGACGCGCCCGGGCCGATCCAGCCGAAGAGGAAGCCGAGCGCGAGCGCGGCGACCGCCCACGGCACGAGGCGCAGCATCAGCCACGTGACACCGCCGGCGGTCAGGCCGCCGAGCAGTGCGCCGATCGGCCGCTTCTTGCCGCCGCGGAACGGCATCCAGAGCGCACTCGCGAAGAAGGCCGTGAACAGCACAAGCGGCAGCGGCTCGAGCGGACCCGACGACGGCTGCGGCTGGCGCGTTCGCGCCGGCAGGACTTCGCCGCGCGCGGCGCGCATCAGCGTGCCGGTCGCGGCCTCGATGCCGCCCGGGAAGTCGCCCGCGCGGAAGCGCGGCACCAACTCGTCCTCGATGATGCGCTTCGCGACGACGTCGGGCACGACGCCCTCGAGGCCGTACCCGACCTCGATGCGCGCGCGGCGATCGTCGCGCGCGACGAGCAGCAGCAGACCCGTGTCGGTGTCGCGATGTCCGAGCTTCCACGCGTCGACGACGCGGATCGCGAAACGCTCGATCGGCTCGCCTTCGGTGGTCGGGATCGTCAGCACGGCGAGCTGGTGGCCGGTCTCCTCCTCGAAGCGCGCGAGCGTCGCCTCGAGCCGCTGCTCCCGATCCGGCGGCAGCAATTGCGCGAGATCGGTCACGCGCGCGCGCAGCGGCGGCACCGGGACCTCCGCCCGGACCGACGTCGCGAACGCGAGTGCGAGCGCGACGAACGCGCCGAGGACGGTTCGCGTCAGAACTTCACTTCGGGCGGCTTCTCGGCGCCGGCCTGCGCCTCGAAGGTCGGACGCACTTCGGCTCCGAGCAGGAAGCGCGCGGTGAGGTTCGTCGGGAAGAAACGCACCAGCTTGTTGTAGGCGGCGACGGCCTCGATGTAGCGGCCGCGTGCGACGCCGATGCGGTTCTCGGTGCCTTCGAGCTGCGCCTGCAGATCGCGGAAGTTCGCATTGGCCTTGAGGTCGGGATAGCGCTCGACGGTGACGAGCAGCCGCGAGAGTGCGCCCGACAGCTCCGACTGCGCGGCCTCGAATTGCTTGAACGCGGCGGGATCGTTGACCAGCTCCGGCGTCGCCTGGATGCTGGTCGCCTTTGCGCGCGCGGCGACGACCGCCTCGAGCGTCTCGCGCTCGAAGTCGGCGGCGCCCTTCACCGTCGCGACGAGGTTCGGCACGAGGTCGGCGCGCCGCTGGTACTGATTGGCGACCTCGGCCCAGGCGGCCTTGACCTGCTCGTCGGCGCCCTGGATCGAGTTGTAGCCGCAGCCCGAGAGGGCGATCGCGGCGAGCACTACGGCGAGCACCGGGAGACGCTGCGAGGCGGAGAGCGAACGGGGCATGGCATTTCCTCCGGCGCGCAGTCTACCGCCTCAAGCTGCGCGCGATCCCGTCCGATTCCGCCCCCATGCGACCCCGGCAAGAACTCTGCTGCCCGATCTGCCAGGCCGACATCCCGCTTGCCGGCGACGAAGGGCCGGGCGACGAGATCTTCTGCACCTATTGCGGCGCACCGTGCAAGATCGAGGGCGACCCGGATTCGCCCCGGGACTGGGACGCGGAAGAGGACTTCTAGCCGCGGTACACCGGGAGGCGATCGCCCATGGCGGCGAGCGGCTCCCCGGCCTCGTCGCGCTTCGAGAGCAGTGGCGTCGCCGTCGGCCACTGGACTCCGATCGCGGGGTCGTTCCAGGCGATCGTGATCTCGTCGCTCGGCACGTACACGTCCGAGCACTTGTACTCGACCTCGGCCACTTCCGAGAGCACGCAGAAGCCGTGGGCGAAGCCGGCCGGAATGTAGAACTGGCGGAAGTTGTCGGCGGAGAGCACGACGCCGACCCAGCGCCCGAAGTGCGGCGATCCGCGGCGGATGTCCACCGCGACGTCGAAGATCTCGCCCTTCACCGTGCGCAGCAGCTTCGCCTGCGGCCGCGTCACCTGCGCGTGCAGCCCGCGCAGCGTTCCCTGCTGCGAACGCGAGTGGTTGTCCTGCACGAAGGTCTCGGTGATGCCGCCCGCCGCGTACTTCGGGACCGAGAAGGTCTCGAGGAAGAAGCCGCGCGCGTCGCGATGCACCGCCGGCTCGACGATGATGACGCCCGGCAGCTCCGTCGGCAGGAACTTCACGCCGGCTCCTCGGCGGCGATCTTCTGCAGATACTCGCCGTACGCGGACTTGTTCAGCTCGCGTCCGAGCGCGTCGAGCCGCTCACGGTCGATCCAGCCGCGGCGGAACGCGATCTCCTCGATGCACGCGACCATCAGCCCCTGCCGCTCCTGCACCGCATGGATGTACTCCGAGGCCTGGAGCAGCGATTCGTGCGTGCCCGTGTCGAGCCACGCGATGCCGCGCCCGAGCAGCTCCACGCGGAGTTGCTTCTGCTCGAGATAGCGGAGGTTGACGTCGGTGATCTCGATCTCGCCGCGCGCCGACGGCTTCAGCGACGCCGCGATGTCCACGATCTGCGGATCGTAGAAGTAGATGCCGACGACCGCGTACTGCGAACGCGGCTGCTTCGGCTTCTCCTCGATCGAGAGCACGCGGCCCGCGGCGTCGAACTCGACGACGCCGTAGCGCTCGGGATCGCTCACGCGATAGCCGAACACGGTCGCGCCGGGTCCGCGGGCCGCGGCACTTTCGAGCGTCTGTCCGAGGCCGTGGCCGTGGAAGACGTTGTCGCCGAGCGCGAGCGCGACGCCGTCGCCCGCGATGAAGTCGCGCCCGATCAGGAACGCCTGCGCGATGCCCTCGGGCCGTGGCTGCGCCGCGTACCGGATCGACATGCCGAGTCGCGCGCCGTCACCGAGCAGTCGTTCGAAGCTCGGCAGGTCCTCGGGCGTGCTGATCACGAGCACGTCGCGGATGCCGGCCAGCATCAGCGTCGACAGCGGGTAGTACACCATCGGCTTGTCGTAGACCGGCAGCAGCTGCTTGGAAACGCCCCGCGTGATCGGGTGCAGGCGCGTCCCCGAGCCACCCGCGAGCACGATGCCCTTCATCGAAGATCCTCTCCGCCGCGACGCCGAGCGCCGTCGTCGGCGGCCGCACCATATCCGCTGACCGATCCGGGCGAAAGTTGACGCTCGAGGCCCGGCCCCGCGCGTCGACTTCCGCCCGGCTGGATCCGCGAATCGGATCAGGCGAAGCGCGTCTTGCCGACCACGCGGACCGAGCCGCTCGTCAGCATGTGCGCGATCGTCGCCACGATCTCGCGCTCGTCGTCCGCCACCTCGGACACCGCCCAGAAAAGATCCCAGAGAGTCACCTCGGGCACCTCGTTCTCCATCGCCACTGCCACTGCCTGTGAACGCATCGTGTGATTGCCTCCCCCGGCGCGGCGAAAGAGCACGATGCGTGCCAGTCGCTTCGGATCGGCGCGCGATCCGCGCGATTCGAAGAAAGCCACGCAGCACCGGCGCTTTGTCGCTCCGCATGCCTGCCAACGAAGGGTTCGCGCGGGGCTGGAAGCGACGGATTCTCGACGCCGCCCGTTCGATGCCGAACGCCGCTCCTGCGCTTCGAACCCCTACGCGTCGACTTCGTCCCGCCGATAGCCGAGCGCCTCGGCCATGATCGGCGCCTCGACGCGCGCTTCGCCTTCGAGATCCGCGATCGTGCGCGCGACCCGCAGCAGACGCCGCGCGCCGCGCGCACTCAGGCGCAGCTTCTCCACCGCGCGGCCGAGCAGCGCGCGGGACTCGGCGCTCGCATCGACCATCGCGTCGAGCGCGGCGTCGGGGAGTTCTGCGTTGGTGCGCACGCCGAGCGGTGCGCCGCGGGCCTGCTGTCGCTCGCGTGCGGCGACTACGCGAGCCCGCACCGCGCCGCTCGGTTCGCCGGGCGGCCGCACGTCGAGCAGTTCGCGCCACGCCACGGCCGGCACGCCGAGGTGCAGGTCGATGCGGTCGAGGAGCGGACCCGAGAGTCGCTGGCGATACCGCGCCACGGCGGCGTCGGTGCAACGGCAGTCGCGTTGCTGCGAGAGTCGATATCCGCACGGACACGGGTTGGCGGCGGCGATCAACTGGAAGTCGGCGGGAAACACGAACGATCCACCCGCGCGTGCGACCACCACGCGACGCTCTTCGAGCACCTGGCGCAGCGATTCGAGCGTGCCGCGGTCGAACTCGGGCAACTCGTCGAGGAAGAGCACGCCGCGGTGCGCGAGCGACACTTCTCCGGGTCGCGGCGGCGCACCGCCGCCCAGCAGGCCCGCGCGGCTCGCTGCGTGATGCGGCGCGCGGAACGGCCGATCGCGCAGCATCGCCTGGCCCGCCGGCAGACGGCCCGCGGCGCCGTGCACGCGCGTCACTTCGAGCGCTTCGGGGAAGTCGAGCGCAGGCAGGAGGCCCGGCAGCCGCCGCGCCAGCATCGTCTTGCCGGATCCCGGCGGGCCGCGAAAGAAGATTCCGTGTCCGCCCGCGGCGGCGACCTCGAGGGCGCGCTTGGCGCGCTCCTGGCCGCGGATCTCGGCGAGGTCGGGACCGGTGTCTGCGTGTTCCGCGTCCTCGGGAAGGTCGGGCAGCGCCGCGGGATCGAGGCCGGCGCCCGTCGCGAGGTAGCGAAGCACGGCCGGCAGGTCGTCCGCCGGCAGCACGACGAGATCGGGGCTGGGGAGAGGGCGCCTCGCACGGGGCGCAGGCGACCGTCGAGGGCGAGTTCGCCGATCAGGCCGAGTCCGGGGAGCCGCTCGCCGTCGAGCGCACCGGCCGCTGCCAGGATCCCGACCGCGATCGGGAGATCGAGCCCTGCGCCGCTCTTGCGCACCGCGGCGGGCGCCAGGTTCACGGTCACCCGGCGCTCCGGGAACTTGTGGCCGGCTGCGGCGATCGCCGCGCGGACGCGCGCCGCGCTCTCGCGCACGGCGGTTTCGGCCAGCCCCACTACGTCCACGCGCGGAAGCTGCGCGTGGATCCGCACCTCGACCTCGACCGGCACCCCGTCGATGCCGGCCAGGACCGCGCCCAATACTCGAGCCATGAAACCCTCGGCGGGACCAAGGGGTGAAGCAAGATCGCGATGAGGCGTTCGCGGACCGCGGCGCTGCTCGAGGCCGTGCTCGGTTGCCCGTCGTCCGACGGACAGCGCCTCCCAGAAACGGTAGAAGGCAGGGTCCGAAGACCCTGCCTTCCCCCTTTTCGGAGAGCCCCGCCAGGAGTGGGGCTTCCCTTCTCGACTAGGGAGTGGCCGCTGCGCCGAAGTGGTGGCAGAGCTTTGACATGTTGCTGGAACCCTACGTCCCGGTTGCCGCCATCAGGCCGCAAGGCGGCGCGCCGATTCTGCTTTCGGCGTCTCGTCGGGCCCGACGTCCCGGTCTATGGTCCGCCGTCCCCGCCGGACGCAGCGCCGGCACCGCCAGGAAGGGTCGAGATTGCATCCGATGCGCCCGCTCCGGACGTCCCATTCCACCCTCCGGTCAGCGGTCCTGGCGGCGCTGATCGCGCTGCCGTTCGAGGCCGCGGCGGAGGACGTCCGCGTGGTCATCGAGTCGCCGCGCCCGGGCGAGCGCGTCGAGAACAAGGTCGACCAGGCTCCGCTCCAGGGCATGGCCATCGCAAAGGGGGAACAGCCCTCCGACTTCGACGTGATGATCGTGATGGACGTCTCGAAGTCCACCACGGCGGCGAGCGGTGTCGACGTCGATGGCGATGGCGAGGTCGGCGTCGATCCCGAACTCGAGTTGTTGCCTCCGGTGGCGTATCCGCCGGGCACGCGCAACACCGACCCCGGTGATTCGATCCTGCACGCGGAGGCGATGGCCGCGCGCGCGCTCGTCAAGGGTCTCGATCCGCGGCGGGTGCGCGTGGGACTCATCACCTTCGCGGGCGAGGTCGATCCGACGACCGGCGAACGCCGTTCCCCGACGCAGCAGAACGCATGGGTCGAGGTGCCGCTGACCGGCGACGTCGCGCAGGTGTCGAATGCGATCGAGGCGGTGCTCGCGCGCGGCGCCAGCGGCGCCACCGACTTCGCGGCCGGCGTCCGTCTCGGCGTGCGCGAACTGGCGGGTCTTTCCGGGGCGCGCAGCAATCCGCGCGCAAACGCCAAGAAGGTGATGCTCTTCCTCACCGACGGCGTGCCGTCGCTGCCGATCGGCAAGGGCGACTACACCGACGAGGGAGACAACGAGGCGGCGGTCGGCGCCGCGCAGCTCGCGCGCTCCGCGGGCATCGCGATCAACAGCTACGCGCTGGGCCCGAACGCGCTGTCGCAACCGTTCGCCGTGACCGAGATCGCGCGCACCACGCTCGGCACCTTCACGCCCGTCATGAACCCCGGCGACATCGTGGCGCTCCTGCAGGGCGTCAGCTTCGCCAACATCGAAGACGTCGTGCTCTCGAACCTGACGACGGGAGAACTCTCGACCGACGTGCGCCTCAACCCCGACGGCTCGTTCAACGGCTACGTGCCGGTGCGGATCGGCAAGAACCGGATTCGCGTGACGGCGCTGGCATCCGACGGCGGCCGCGGCAGCGCGACGGTCGAGATCGAGTTCGGCCGGTCGCAACTCTCGCAGCGCGAGATGTCGCTCGAACTCGAGCGCATCCGGCGCATGAACAAGGAGCTGCTGCTCCTGCGCGAGCGCCAGCGCATCGACGAGTTCCGCAATCGCGAGAAGAAGGAACTCGAGATCGAGGTCGAGAAGACCAACTAGAGCGGCGTCAGCGCAGGATCCGAGATCTCGCGCTTGACCAGCTTGCCCTTGTCGTAGATCGAGACCACGTCGGCCGTGCCGTCCTGGTTCACGTCTTCTTCGCGGCGCACGAGGACGGTCTTGCCGCCCTGCTGCTCGAAGGTCTCGAAGACGTCCGGTTTGCCGTCGCCCTGGGTGTCGCGCTCGACCTTCGCGACGTACTCGGCGCCGGAGGCGTCCGTGGCGTAGATCGACCACGCGTCGAGCTGGCCGTCTCCGCTGCGATCCTCTTCGGTGCGGGCGATGCGGCGTCCTTCGTAGTGGACGACCCGATCGACCTTGCCGGTGCCCTTGGTGTCATGACGCTCCTCGAGCAGGACGCCGGCCTGGTAGGTGTAGAACGCATCGCGGATGCCGTTGCCGTCGCGATCCACTTCCCGCGCGGTCATGCGGCCGCCGGCGTAGCGCTCCCACGCGTCCGGCTTGCCGTCGCGGTTCTCGTCGAGTTCGCGCGCGGCGACTGCTCCGGCTTCCCACGTGCTCCAGGCGTCGATGCGGCCGTCGTAGTCGCGATCCTCTTCGACACGCACGAGCTGCGCCGTCTGGTCGTCGAAGTAGCGCACCTCTTCGGGCTTGCCGTCGTGATCGGCGTCGAGCGAACGCGCGAGCACGGCGCGCTTGCTCTTGCCGTCGGCGCTCGGCAGCGTCGCGCGCTTCTCGTCGAACACGGAATCGGGCAGATCGCGCAGCTTCGGCGCGGCGGGCGCGGTGCGCGGATCCGCGCGGGTCGCGACCTCCGCCGTGCTCGGGGCCGCTGCAGCGGCGGCCGCGGGCGCCTTGCTGGCGCTCTCTTCGGATTCGATCTGGCGGAGCAGCTCTTCCTGACGCTCGAGCTCCTGCTGGATCTCGTCCTCGAGCGACGCCTGTCGTTCGAGCTGATCCTCGATCTCTTCTTCCCGCTCCCGCTCGGTGTTCCCGCCGTAGCCGCCCTTGTTGCCGAAGGGGACGTCGCTCGTGACCGCACCGTAGACGGCGAAGGTCGTGGCCATCACCGCGGCGCCGATCGGGCCGGCCTGCGAGCCGATGATCGCGCCCATCACGAGACCTTCGAGCGCGCTCTTGGCGCGGTCGCCCGCGTCGGGGCCCGCCGCCGCAGCAGGGTCGTTCGGGTCGGCGTTCGGATCCCCGGGATCGGCCGGGCCGGCGGTGCTCGAGGGACCCGGCGTACCGGTGGTCGGGTCGGCCGAACCCGCGGCGCCTGCCCCGGATGCGGCCGTCGCCTCGGGGGCGGCCTCCGGCGCAGGTGCGGTGCTGACCGGCGGGGCCTGCGGATCCACCGGGGTTGCCGTCGGGCCCGGCTTGCTGGCACAGCCTGCTGTGATGAGGAGCGCCGCGACCCAGACCAAGGAGGTCGCCGGGCGGAAGAATCGGGAGAGCGCCGGGGGAAGGCGCGTCATCGGCGTACGCCTCGCAGTGGAGCAGCGATGCTTCTCTCTACCATAGAGCCGTGTGTGGCCCCAAGCGAACCTTCGGCGTCGCGCGGCGAACCCGAGGGGCCCACGGGAACGGTCGACTCGCGAGTCGGGGCCGCCTAGCATAACGCGGCGCAGCATGAACTCGGCGCCTCCGTACGCAGGAGACCGAGCGGAAGGCGAGCAAGCGGGGCCGGCCGGCTTGTCGCTCCCGGGCGAGGGAGAGCCCTCTTCCGGGGCGCAGGAACGACCGATCTCCTCGGTGGAGGAGTGCGGAAGTGGGTCTGACGCTGATCCGGAAGAGCCGCGGGCTGCCGCCGAAGCGGAACCCGAAGATCGGGCTCGTTCTCGCAGGTGGGGCCGTCTCGGGCGGCGCGTTCAAGGTCGGAGGCCTCAAGGCGCTCGACGACTTCCTCGTCGAGCGGCGCATGACCGACTTCGACTGCTACGTCGGCCTCTCGGCCGGCTCGATCCTGGCGGTCGCGCTCGGCGCCGGCGTTTCACCCAACGAGATGGTGAAGGTGCTGGAGGGCACGAGCCGCCGCATGGACATGTTGCGGCCCGTCGACTTCTACAACCCGAACTGGCGCGAGTTCCTCGAGCGGCCCGCGAAGCTCCTCTACGACCTCTTCGCGTACCTGCCCGGTGTCGGCTCCGATCTGCTGCGCTCGCTCCCGGCCCTGCCGGACGCGGTCGGGACGCCGCTGCGCCTGTTCGCCAGCGAGCCGACCTACGCGAATTTCGAGCTCGCGGCGATGGCGCTGCTCCAGCACGTGTCGCCCACGCGTGAGATCCCGGCCCTGACCAACCACATTCCGTCGGGGCTCTTCGACAACGCGAGTCTCGAGCGCTGGCTCCGCCGCAACCTCGAGCGCATGCGCATCCCGAACGATTTCCAGGGCTTCTCTCGCAAGCGCGGCTGCGACCTCTACATCAGCGCCTGCGATCTCGATACCGCCGAACGCGAGACCTTCGGCCCCGACGAGCGCAACGACATCTCCATCTCGCACGCCGTGCAGGCCTCGACCGCGCTGCCGCTCTTCTACAAGCCGGCGCGCATCCAGGGCGTCGACTACGTCGACGGCGGCGTACGCCGCACCGCGAACATCGACGTCGCGATCGACAAGGGCTGCGACCTGATCATCTGTTACAACCCGTTCCGCCCGTTCCTGAACCGCATCGACACCGAGGGCGGCGAGACGCCGTACTTCGCGAACGGTCGGTACCTCGCCGATCGCGGCATGAAGATGGTGCTGAACCAGGTGTTCCGGACCCTGCTCCATTCGCGGCTCAAGCTCGGGTTGCAGCGCTACCTCACCGACGACCGCTTCCAGGGCGACATCCTCCTGCTCGAACCGCGCGAGCGCGACAGCGAGTTCTTCAACGTGAACCCGATCGCGTTCTGGAAGCGGCAGGACGCCATCCATCACGGCTTCGAGTCCGTGCGCCTCACCATCGAGCAGAACTTCGAGACCGTGAGCGAGGTGCTCGGGCACTACGGTCTCGAAATGAGTCGGGAAGTCGCCCGCCGACGCGCAGACCGCGTTCGCAACGAGCGCGGTTGGACCCAGCCGACCGCCGAACCGTCGCCCGCACCCCGCGGCCGCACTCCCTTGCGCCTGGTCCGGCGCGAGACCGCCTGATCGGATCCGGATCGCCGCCGCGCGGGCC
>JALOQG010000245.1 GCA_025453505.1 Myxococcota bacterium
TCTTCGACGTCTATTTCGTCTCGATGCGCCGCGCGTTCTTCGAGCGCTTCGCGCGCTTCGTCGCGCGCCGCCAGGCCGCCGGCCACTACCGCGCCGACCTCGATCCGGTCGTGGCCGCGCGCTTCTTCCTCGAATCGATCACCTACTTCGCGCGCCATCGCTTCGGCGACGCCGACCCGAAGCTGCTGCCCGACGACGAGCGCGTGCGCGACGAGATCGTGCGCCGCGTCGTCACCTCCCTCGTGCCCGACTGAAGGAGCCCCATGCGCCGCAAAGCCGCATTCCTGTGTCTCTCGTTACTCGCCACACCCGCTCTCGCCGAAGGCTGGGGCGTATACGGCGGCGACGCCGCGGGCACGCGCTTCACGCCGCTCGCCGACGTGACGCCCGCCAACGTCGAAGGGTTGCGCGAGGCGTGGCGCATCCGCACGGGCGATCTCGACGTCGTGCCGCCGCCGCCCGGCCACATGGCCTTCCAGGCGACGCCGATCCTGGTCGAAGGACTGCTCGTGCTGCCGACGCCGCTCGGCCGCGTGCTCGCGCTCGATCCCGTCACGGGCACCGAACGCTGGCGCTTCGACGCGACCGTCGAGAGCCGCAAGTACCCGGAGTTCACGTCGCGCGGCGTCGCCGCCTGGACCGACGCGAGCGCCGCCGCGGACGCGCCGTGCCGCACGCGCATCTTCGCGGCGACCATCGAGTCGCGCCTGTTCTCGATCGACGCGAAGAGCGGCGCGCGCTGTCCCGCGTTCGGCGACGGCGGCGAGGTGTCGCTGCGCGAAGGCGTCGGCACGATCGACGGCTTCGAGTTCACCATCTCATCGCCGCCGCTCGTCGCCGGCGATCTCGTCGTGGTCGGCTCCGCGATCGGCGACAACCGGCGCGTCACGATGCCGCGCGGGATCGTGCGCGCCTACGACGCGCGCAGCGGCCGGCTGGCCTGGGCGTGGGATCCGATCCCGAGATCCGGCGAGGATCCGATGTTCCAGGAGTGGCAGTCCGAGCAGGCCGCACGCGTCGGCGCGGCGAACGCGTGGTCGATCCTTTCGTACGACGCCGCGCGCGATCTCGTCTTCGTGCCGACCTCGAGTCCGAGCCCCGACTACTTCGGCGGCGAGCGGCTCGGTTCGAACCGCTACGCCAACTCCGTCGTCGCGCTGCGCGCGAAGACGGGCGAGATCGCGTGGCACTACCAGACCGTGCACCACGATCTGTGGGACTACGACGTGCCCGCGCAGCCGGTCCTGACCGAGGTCGTGCGCGACGGCGCGACGCTTCCGGTCGTCGTGCAGGCCACCAAGATGGGCATGCTCTTCGTGCTGCACCGCGACACCGGCGTCCCGGTGTTCCCGGTCGAGGAGCGGCCCGTGCCGCAGACCGACGTGCCGGGCGAGCAGACCTCGCCGACGCAGCCGTTCCCGACGTCGCCGCCCTCGCTCATTCCGCACACGCTGCGCCCCGAGGACGCGTGGGGCGTGACGCCGCTCGATCGCAAGAGCTGCCGCGACCAGATCGCGGCGCTGCGCAACGAGGGCATCTACACGCCGCCGAGCCTGCAGGGCACGCTGATGTTCCCGGGCAACGCGGGCGGCTCGAACTGGGGATCGCTCGCGATCGAACCGTCGCGCCGGATCGCGGTGCTCAACACGAGCAATCTGCCGTTCGTGGTGCGGCTGATTCCGCGCGCCGACTTCGCGCGCGAGAAGGAAGCGGGCGGCGGTCTCTTCGGACTGCGCGAGTTCGCCGCGCAGGAAGGCACGCCCTACGCGATGGTGCGATATCCGCTCCAGTCGCCGCTGCAGCTTCCCTGCAATCCGCCGCCGTGGGGCACGCTCGCGGCCGTCTCGCTCGACGAGGGCCGCATCCTCTGGCAGGTGCCGCTCGGCACGGTGCCCGACCTGCTCCCGGTGCGCCTGCCGGTCAAGATGGGACTCCCGAACCTCGGCGGACCGCTCGTCACCGGTGGCGGTCTCGTCTTCGTCGCGGCCGCGATGGACTCGTATCTGCGCGCCTTCGACCTCGGGACGGGCGCCGAATTGTGGCGCGACGCGCTCCCCGCCGGCGGCAACGCGACGCCGATGAGCTACCGCGGCGCCGACGGCCGCCAGTACGTCGTCCTCGCCGCGGGCGGCCACGGCAAGCTCGGCACCAAGCGCGGCGACTTCGTCGTCGCGTACGCGCTGCCTACGCGGGAGTGAACGCGACCTCGAGGCTCGTGATGCCGCGGATGAAGTTCGACGGTACGGCGGGCGGCGGCGCGTCGTGTACGAGGCGCATGTCCGGGAGGCGCGGCAGCAGCTCTTCGAAGAGCACGCGCAGCTCGAGTCGCGCGAGCGAGGCGCCGAGACAGAAGTGCGCGCCGAAGCCGAACGCGACGTGCGGGTTCGGATCGCGCGACACGTCGAAGCGGAACGGGTCGGCGAAGACCGTCTCGTCGCGGTTCGCCGAGGGATAGAGCAGCAGCACCTTGTCGCCTTCGCGGATCGTCTCGCCGCGCAGCACGACGTCGCGCGTCGCCGTGCGGTTCATGTTCTGGATCGGCGTCACCCAGCGCAGCATCTCCTCGACCGCGGTCGGAATGCGACGCGGATCCTCGAGCAGCTCGAGGCGTTCGTCCGGATGGCGGCACAGCGCCTCGCAGCCGCCCGTCAGGACGTGGCGCGTCGTCTCGTTGCCGCCGACGAGGATCAGCAGGCCCTCTTGCAGCAGGTCCTCGTCGGACATGCGCTCGCCCTCGATCTCGGCCTGCACGAGCACGCTCATCAGATCGTCGCGCGGGCGGGCGCGGCGATCGGCGACGACGCGACGGTTGTACTCCGCGTATTCCGCAAAAGCCTTCCCGGCGGCCGCCATCGCCTCGGGCGTGGCGGTCATCGACGTGCCGGCGATCAGATCGTCGGACCAGCGCTGCAGCATCCCGCGATCCGCGGGATCGACGCCGAGCAGGTCGCCGATCAGCGCCATCGGCAGCGGCGCCGCGATCTCGGCGACGAAATCGCAGTGCCCCTTCGGCGCGACCGCCTCGATCAGCTCGCGCGCGATCGCGCGGATCTTCGGCTCGTGCGCGCCGACGCGGCGCGGCGTGAAGCCGCGGCTCACGAGGCTGCGGCGCCGCCGGTGCAGCGGATCGTCGAGGTTGATCATCGACGGGATCGCCGGCGCGTCGGGCCGCGAACTCATCCGCGAACAGAAGGTCTCGGGATCGCGCGAGACGGCGATCACGTCGTCGTGTCGCGCGACGCCCCACACCGCGCCGTCCCAGTAGACCGGCGCGTGCGCGCGCATCCAGGTGTAGTGCGCGTGCGCGCCGGCCTGGTGGAAGCGGCCGTCGAGGAGACGGATCTCGGGATGCGTCGGATGCGCCGGCACGCCGCTCTCAGCCGAGCCGTGCCGCGAGCCCGAGCGCGCGTTCGGCCAGCGGCTCCGCCGCGCGCTGCATCGACTCGAAGCCGGGCCCCAGCGTCTTGCCCATCTGGAAGCGTGCGTAGATGCCCTCGCTGATGATCGCGAGCTTGTAGAGCGCGAGGACCTGGTAGAAGTCGATCGCCGCGACGTCGCGTCCCGACGCGCGCGCATATGCTTCGACCAGTTCGGCGCGCGTCGCGAAGCCCGGCAGCGTCGTCAGCGACGCGCCGAACGGCGACCCGGCCGCCGGATCGCCGCGTTCCGTCCAGTAGATCAACGTGTAGCCGAGATCCGCGAGCGGATCGCCGAGCGTCGCCATCTCCCAGTCGAAGATTGCGACGATGCGGCCGGGATCCTGCGGGTCGAGCGCGAGATTGCCGAGTCGGTAGTCGCCGTGCACGAGCGTCGGCGCGGGCGAGCGCGGAAGCGACGCAGCGAGACGTCGGCCCAGTTCGTCGATCGCCGGCAGCGGCGCCGTCTTCGAGCGCTCCCACTGCTGCGCCCAGCGGCGCAGCTGGCGTTCGAGATAGCCGTCGGGCCGGCCGAAGTCGCCGAGTCCGATTGCGGCGAAGTCGACGGCGTGCAGCCGCACGAGCGTCGCGACGAGCGCGTCGCCGATCCGACGGCGATCGGCTTCGCTCTCCGCGAAGCCGGCCGGCAGCTTCGATTCGAGCACGACGCCCTCTACGTGCGCCATCACGTAGAACGGTGCGTCGTTGACCGCCGTGTCCGCGCAGAGCGCGATCGGGCGCGCGACCGGCACGTCGGTGCCGGCGAGTGCGGAGAGCACGCGGAATTCGCGCGCCATGTCGTGCGCGGTCGGCAGCACGTGGCCGAGCGGCGGCCGCCGCAGGACCCAGGTGCCGCCCGCTCCGTCGACGCGATACGTGAGGTTGGAGCGCCCGCCCGCGATCAGCGTGAACGCGAGCGGACCCGCACCGCCGGGTACCTGCTCGGCGAAGAAGCGCTCGACGGCGTCACGGCGGATGCCGCGCGGCGTGTCTTCGGTCGCGACGGTGGGCTCGGTCAAGGCGCGCGAGAGTATCGACGCCGGCGCGCCCGCGGTAGCCTCCGCGCTCCCTCGCACCCGGAGCCGCCATGATCCTCGACCGCTTCCGCATGAACGATCAGGTCGCCATCGTCACCGGCGGATCGAAGGGCATCGGGCGCGGCATCGCGCGCGCCTTCGCGGAGGCCGGCGCCGACCTCGTGCTCGCGTCGCGCAATCCCGACGATCTCGAGGCCGCCGCCGCCGAGATGCGCGGCACGACCGGACGCCGCGTGCTCGCCGTGCCGTGCGACGTCAACGAGCGCGAACAGCTCGAGCGCGTGATCGAACGCACCTGGAGCGAATACGGGCGCATCGACGTGCTGGTCAACAACGCCGGCGGCACGCCGCCGCGCCCGGCCCTGCGCACCAGCGAGAAAATGTTCGAGGCCGCCTTCCACTTCAACGTGACGTCGGCCTTCCTGCTCTCGCGCCTGGCGATCCCGAAGATGCTCGAGAACGACGGC
>JALOQG010000020.1 GCA_025453505.1 Myxococcota bacterium
CGTGAAGCGGTACGGCGACGCGAGTCCGCTCGCGTCGATCGTCCACGGCTGCGCCGCGGTACCCGCCGCGCGCCCGACTTCGACCAGCCAGCGCACGCGCGCGGGATCGACCGGCAGCGTGACGACGCCCGCCTGCGGCGGCGGCGCAGCGGAGTGCGCGACGCCGACCGCGAAGTCGCCGACCGATCCGAGCGCGACGCCGGCCCCCGTGACCGAGAGCGCGAGCGTGCCGAGCCGGCGCCCGCTGTGGTTGCGCACGGTGGCCTCGAGCGCGAGCGGCGCCGCGATTTCGCCGGGCGGCACGTCGATCGCGAGCGCGACGGCGGCGGCGTCGGCGATCGCGAGTTCGAACGCGACGACGCCGGGCGCCGAGAGATCGGCGAGCTCCGCAGTCCCGAGCGTGCTCGCCGCGGCGTCGATCGAGACGCCGCGCGCGGCCTGCGGCACGAGGCCGGTGATCGCGAGCAGGATGCCGAGCGCCCAGCGCTGCATGGCCCCGTTCTACACCCGCTGCGCGGGATTGCAGCGGCGGCGTGCAAGCGCGACCGAAAGATCACGGCCCGGTCAGCCACCTCCGATCCGGCGCCCTGCCGTCTCCCGTCACGTGATCGCCCTGCCACCCGACCGCCCGGAAAGTCCACCACCCGAGAGGACTTCGTCCGGAGGTGAGCCGTCGTGTTCCTCGCTCGCGCCCTCGCGGCCCCGATCGCCGCCCTGGGTCTCTTCGCCGCTGCGCTGCCGGCTTCCGCCGCGCCGATCCTGCTCGAGGACGGCGTCGCCTTCCTCGAAGTCGATCCCGAGAGTTCGGACGGCCTGACGGCCTGGACGCTGAACGGCGTTCCGCACGTGCGCACGCAGTCCTTCTGGGTCCGGACGAGCGCTGCGAGTCCCGAGCAGCCGCTCGGCGGTGCGCCGCTCGTCTCCTCCGTCGCGACCGACGCGAGCGGCGACGGCCACGACGACACGCTCGCCGTCGCCTACTCGCTGGGCGCGGGCGCGCGCATCGATCTCGTCTACGCGCTGACCGGCACGGCGATCGGCGCGCCCGGTGACCCGGCATCCGATCTCACGCTCGACGTCACGATCGCGGCGGGCGACGCGCCGCTGGCGCTCGGCCTCTTCGCGTACACGGACGTCGACCTGTTCAACTCGTTCGCCGACGACGCGGCGCTCTTCGCCGGCGCGCCGCTCGCGGCGAGCGTCACCGACTCGAGCGCGCTCGGCGCCTACGCCTCGTCGTGGTCACTCGCGCCGCACGGCGTCGAGGCGTCGCTCTTCGACACGCTGCTCGCGGGTCTGCTCGACGGCGATCCCACCGCGCTGACGAACGCGCTCGCCGCATCGGGCGACGTGACGCTCGGCGCATTCTGGGAGATCGCGCTCGGCGCGGGCGAGTCGATCACGTTCTCGCAGACGCAGTCGCTGCGCGTCGTGCCCGAGCCGGGCACGCTGCTGCTGCTCGCCGCCGGACTCGCGGGCCTCGTCGCCCGCCGCCAGGAGATGACTCGATGAGCCGCGATCGCTTCGATCTCGCGCTGACGCGCCGCCGCTTCCTCGAACTCGTCGCCGCCAGCGCCGCGTTCACGGCGGCCGGTTGCGATCTCGGCTCGCGACCGCTGCCCGCGTATCCGTTCACGCTCGGCGTCGCGTCGGGCGATCCGCTCGCGGACCGCGTCGTGCTCTGGACGCGGCTCGCTCCCGATCCGCTCGCCGCGGGCGGCGCCGGCGGCATGACGCCCGAGCCGTACACGGTGTTCTGGGAGGTCGCGCACGACGAGGCGTTCCGCTCGCTCGCGCGCGCGGGCTCCGCGGTCGCGGATGCGAGCCTCGCGCACTCCGTACACGTCGACGTGAACGGGCTCGAGCCGGATCGCTGGTACTTCTACCGCTTCCACGCCGGCGGACACGTGAGTCCGATCGGCCGCACGCGCACGATGCCCGCCCGCGACGCCGCGCCCGCGCTGCTGCGCTTCGCCTCCGCGTCGTGCCAGAACTACAAGGAAGGCTTCTACACCGCGTACGCGGCGATGGTGCAGGAAGACCTCGACCTCGTGACCTTCCTCGGCGACTACATCTACGAGTCCGGCGGCAGCGGCCCCGTGCGCGCGCACGACGGACCGCGCATCCAGGATCTCGCCGGCTACCGCAATCGCTACGCGCTCTACAAGGGCGACGCGAACCTCGCCGCGATGCACGCGCGCTGCCCGTGGATCGTCACGTGGGACGATCACGAGGTGGCGAACAACTACGCGGGCCTGCTCGCCGACGAGAACGGTCCCGACAACGCGCAGCCGCCCGAGTTCTTCCCGCAACTGCGCGCGGCCGGCTACCAGGCGTGGTACGAGCACCAGCCGGTGCGGCTGCTGCCGCCGAAGGGCGGCTCGTTCCGCATCTACCGCGACCTCGCGTTCGGCGATCTCGCGAAGCTGTTCGTGCTCGACACGCGCCAGTACCGGACGGACCAGGAGTGCGGCGACGCGCTCGTACCCGTCTGCGAAGGCTTCCCGACCGAAGGCGGCGACATGCTCGGGCCCGCGCAGGAGTCGTGGCTGCTGAACGGGATCGGCGCGTCGTCGTCGGTGTGGAACGTACTCGCCCAGCAGGTCGTGTTCTCGCCGACGCCGATCGGGCCGCTGCGCAACTTCGATCAGTGGGACGGCTATCCGCTGGCGCGTCAGCGCATCGTCGATTTCCTGCGCGCGCGCGAGCCGCGCAACACGGTGGTCCTGACCGGCGACATCCACGCGGCGGGCGTCGGCTGGGTGCCGGGTTTGACACCGGGCAACCCGAACACGTTCAGCGATCCCGTCGCGAGCGAGTTCGTGGCGACCGGCATCTCCTCGGACGGCGTGGACGAGGCCACCGCGAACCTCATCACGACGCTCTTCCAGAGCTACCCGCACGTCCAGTACTTCGAAGCGGTGACGCGCGGCTACACGCGGCACGAAGTGACGCGCAGCGAGTGGCGCGCCGACATCCGCTTCGTCGAGACGACGCTCGAGGAGACGTCGCCCGTCTTCACGGCGGTCTCCTACGTCGTCGAGAACGGGAACCCGGTGCCGCAGGAAGCGTGAAGCCAGACGCCGCTACGCGAAGCGCGCGCGCAGCCACGCGGCGCAGAGTTCCATCGCCGCGGGCCGGTGTCCTTCGAGATAGTGCGGCGCGCCGGGCAGCTCGTGGTACGTGACGTCGGTGGCGCCCGACTGGTCGCGGATCTCGCGCGCCTGGCGCAGCCGGATCTCGGTGTCGGCGGTCGGGTGCAGGATCAGCGTCGGCACCTTCACGTGCGGGATCGTGTCCGCCAGCTTCGCGTGCGACGAAAGTCCCGACCACGTCGAGAGCCAGCCGCGCGGCGTCATCGTGCGCGCGAGCCCGAGCCGCGCGTAGTTGGCGTCGAACGGATCCGGGAACGCGAAGAGCGAGCCGAGCGGGCGGTCGTCGGGATCGATCGTGAGATCGAGATACGCCGGATCCGCGAGCGTGCGGTGGATCACGAGCGTCGGCTGGTGCACCGCGCGCCGCCGCCAGCTGCGCCACGCGTCGGGATCGCCCTGCTTGTCGATCGCCTTCGCCTGCTGCATCGCCTGCGCGGACGCCGCGATCGCCTCGCGCGCGATCGCGTCGATGCGCGCGACGCGGGCACGCTGCGCGTCGCGATAGCGCGCGAGCCAGGCGCGGTCGTAGCGGCACGGCTCGGGCCACGGCCGCCAGCCGTTGCGCGGGTCGTACATGTCGAGCTCGGCGACGGTCGCGAGCGGGTCGTTCTCGTCGGCGACCGACGGGTCGATCGCCTGCATCATGAAGACGCCTTCGCCCGGGTGCGCGGCGATCGCGACGAAGCCGTCGCCGCAGCCGGTCTCTTTCTGCACCAGCGCCATCAGCGAGCCGCCGCCCGAATTGCCGAGCAGCACGACGCTCTCGGCGCCGCGCGCGCGCATCTCGGCGACGGCGGCGGCGACGTCGGTGACGAGCGCCTCGTGCAGGCAGTCGGTGTCGTTGTTGAGATAGCGCGTGCCGAAGCCGAAGACGGCGTAGCCGGCGGCCGCGAGCAGCGGACACGCGTAGTGCACCGAGAAGTCGCCGCGCGGGTGCGTCAGGACGACGGCCGTCTGCCACGGCGTTCCGGCCGGCGGCGTCCACAGGATGCCGCGCACGAGCGCGCCGTCCGGCGTCACGATGCGCACGTCCTCGCGCCGCACGGCGGCCTTCGGCGCGTCCTCGGGCAGCGGCCAGAAGCCGAAGCCGAAGGGACGCTTCGCACCGAGCGCGTGGGGCATCGTGATTCCCTCCGGTCACCGCGCCTTGCGCTGCATCTCCCGCCGCAGCGCTTCGGCCTCGCGGTAGTGCGCCGCGTTGACGAGCAATGCGGCGGCGGAGTCGTCGAGCACGACGGTCGTGTTCGGGTGGAGCTGCAGCGCCGAGGCCGGCACGATCGACGTCACGGATCCTTCGATCATCTCCGCGACGGCGCGCTCCTTCTCGAAGCCGAAGGCCACGACGAGGCAGGCGCGCGAAGCGAGGATGGTGCCGACGCCCATCGTGATCGCGACACGCGGAAGCGGCACGCGGGTGCCGTCGTCGCCGAGCTCGACGCGCATCAACACCTCGACGCGCGTGCGGCCCGCGAGCGACGAGCCGGGCTCGTTGAAGGCGAGATGCCCGTTGCGGCCGAGCCCCAGCACGGCGAGATCGACGCCCCCGGCCTGCGCGATCGCGGCCTCGTAGCGCGCGCACTCGCCTTCGAGGTCGGCGGCGAGCCCGTCCGGCGCGTCGTGCGCGGCATCGGGAATGCCGACCGGCGCACACAGATTGGCGCGCACGAAGTGGCGGAAGCTGCGCGGATCGCCGGGCCCGAGGCCGACGTATTCGTCGAGGTCGAAGGCCCGACACCGATCGAAGGGCAGGGCGCGCTGCGCGTGCTGCTTCGCGATCGCCGCGTAGACGGGCACCATCGTCGCGCCGGCCGCGAGCGCGAGCACGCCGCCCTCTCGACGGCGGATCTCTTCGGCGACCCACGCGGCCGCGAAGGCAGCTGCGGCTTCCGGATTCGGCTCGATCACCACGCGCACACGACACCTCCCGCGCGCGCATGGTAACAGCGCGCCTTGACGCCGCGGGGCATCGGATGGCAAGATGCGCGCGCTCCCGGTCAACCCCCAAGACCGACCTGTCGATGGACCTTCGGGGTCCACTCATCCAACGCCTGGCAGACCCCCCCAACGAGGTCGTCCATGGCTCGCTCCGCTGCACCGGTCGCTTTCCTCTGCGCGGGAGTCCTGCTCGCTGCGCTCTCGTTGCTCGTGTCCTGCGCAGCGTCGCCGGAACCCGCGCGAGCCAAGGCGAAGCAGGCGCCGTCGGTCTCGACGCAGCCCGCGGCGAAGCGATCGGCGCCGGACGGTTCCGTCCCGGTGCGCGTCGTGCGGCGCAGCAGCGAGCCCGATCTGACGCCGACCGATCCGCGCGATCTCGCCCGCGCCCGCGACAAGGGCTGGATCTTCATGGTCGAGAAGCTCGCCGACACGGGCGTCTCGCGCGCCGCCGCCGCGCGCGCCTTCGCCGATCCGCGCGTGCCGGAGTTCGACGGCCTGCTCTTCGGCCTGAACCCGCGCGAATCCCATTCGATGTACCGCGGCTTCCTCTCGAAGGGCAGCATGGCGTCGGCCGAACGCTGCGCCGCCGCGCACGCCTCCGAGCTGCGCAGCGCCGAGCGCCTGCACGGCGTCGACGCCTCGGTCGTCGCCGCGATCATGCACGTCGAGACGCACTGCGGGAAGAACACGGGCAAGAGCATGGTGCTGCACCGGCTCGCCCGGCTCGCGATGGCGAACGAGCCCCGCAACGTCGCGCGCAATCTCGCCCGCTACAGCGGCAAGAGCGGAAAGATCGAACCGGAGCTCGCCGAGCAGGTCCGATCGCGCGCGCGCTACCTCGAAGGAATCTTCTATCCGCAGGTCGTCGCGACCTTCGAGATCGCGCGCCAGGAAGGCATCGACCCGCTCGCGCTGCGCGGCTCGGGCGCGGGCGCCTTCGGCTACGTGCAGTTCCTGCCCATGAACTACTTCGCGTTCGGCACCGACGGCAACGGCGACGGCCGCATCTCGCTCTACCAGCCCGCCGATGCCGCGGCCTCCGCCGCGCGCTTCCTCGCGAGCTACGGCTGGAAGCCGGGCATCAAGCACGCGAAGAAGCGCCAGATCATCTGGCACTACAACCGCTCGGACGCCTACATCGACACCGTGCTCGCGCTCGCGTCGAACATCCGTTCGAGCGGCGCGCTCGATCCGGTGCGCCCGGAAGCCACCGAGGCGCGCGCGCTTTCCGTCGACGTCCGCGGCCGCCCCGCGACGCCGGCGACGCGAAGGCCGTAGCGAGTCCACGCCTCGACCGAGAGCCTGTGAAAGAATCGTCTCGGTCGCGGCGCTTGCGGCGGCGGGCCATCTGCTGCGTCGCTCCTCCTCGCAGTAGCTCGGAAGATCAGCAGATCGGCCGGCGCCGCGAGATCCTGCATCGGATCGTCACGTCTGGCTCGCGGAGTTCGTGGCCGATCGGATCGCGCGCGCGCACTGACGCCGGCGCCCCTACAATCGGCTCGTGGACGCCGCCGCCCTCCGCTCCGCGCTCGAGAACGATCCGCGGATCACGTATGCGCTGATCTTCGGATCCGTCGCGCGCGGGACGGAGCACGCCGGATCCGACGTCGATGTGGCGATCGGGCTGCGGCCGGGCCCGCCGCTCGCGCCGCTCGAAGTCGGCGCGATCGTGTCGGCGCTCGAGTCCGCGACGCGGCGCAACGTGGATCTCGTGCTGCTCGACGAAGCGCCGCCGGGGCTCGCCTACCGGATCTTCCGTGATGGGCGCGTGGTGTTCGAGCGCGACCACGGCGCCCTCGTCGATCGCAAGGCGCGCGCCATCCTCGAGTACCTCGACTACCGGCCTTTCGAGGAGATCTTCACGCGCGGGGCGATCGCGGCGGCGGCCCGTGGTCGATAGGACCGTGCTCGCCGCGAAGCTCGCCGCGGTGCGCGACGCCGTCGCGCGGATTCGCGAGGTGTTGCCCGCCTCGTTCGAGACTTTCGAGAGGGACCGGACCCTGCGCGAGGTCGTGCTGCTGAACTTGTTCGTAGCGCTCCAGGAGTGCACGGCTCTCGCGGCGCACTGGCTCTCGGACGAGGGGCTCGCAGTGCCGCCGACCTACCGGGAGACTTTCGCGGCTCTCGCCGAGAACGGTGTCGTGGATGCGGAGCTGGCGGCACGCCTCGGCTCCGCCGCCGGATTGCGCAATCTGATCGCGCACCGCTACGGAGCGATCGATTGGAGGCGAATCCATCGAGTGGCGGCGTCGGAGCTCGAGGACCTGCTCCGGTTCTGTGAGACGATCGCCCGCAACGCCAACGCATCGGCCTGACGCGCCGCGAGGAGACCTCCATGACCCCCCGCCGCCTCGGCAACCAGGGCCTCGTCGTCTCCCGGCAGGGACTCGGCTGCATGGGCATGTCCGAGTTCTACGGGCCGCGCGACGACGCGCAGTCGATCGACACGATCCACCGTGCGCTCGAACTCGGCTGCAACTTCCTCGACACGGCCGACATGTACGGGCCGTACATCAACGAGGAGCTGGTCGGGCGCGCCATCCAGGGCAAACGCGATCGCTTCGTGATCGCGACCAAGTTCGGGATCCTGCGGCCGCCGGGGCAGGCGATGGTGCGCGGTATCTCGGGCAAGCCCGCGTACGTGCGCGAGTCGTGCGAGGGATCGCTGCGCCGGCTCGGCGTCGAGACGATCGATCTCTACTACCAGCACCGCGTCGACGCCGACACGCCGATCGAGGACACCATCGGCGCGATGGCCGATCTGGTGCGCGAAGGCAAGGTGCGCTTCCTCGGCATGTCGGAGGCCGCGCCGGCGACGCTGCGCCGTGCCTGCGCAGTGCATCCCATCAGCGCGCTGCAGTCCGAGTATTCGCTGTGGACGCGCGACCCGGAGGACGGCGTGCTCGAGACTTGTCGCGAGCTCGGCGTCGGCTTCGTCGCGTACAGTCCGCTCGGCCGTGGCTTCCTGTCGGGCGAGATCAAACGCTTCGAGGATCTCGCGGCCGACGACTACCGCCGCTTCCAGCCGCGCTTCCAGGGCGAGAACTTCCAGAAGAACCTCGATCTCGTGGCGCGCGTGCGCGCGATCGCGGACGAGAAGGGCGTCGCGGCGTCGCAGCTCGCGCTCGCGTGGGTGATGGCACAGGGCGACGACGTCGTCCCGATTCCCGGCACCAAGCGCCGCAACTACCTCGAAACGAACTGGGCGGCCAACGAGATCCGGCTCACGGCGAGCGACCTGGCGCGTCTCGACGCGGCGGCGCCGCGCGGCATCGCGGCCGGCGAGCGCTACCCGGCGGCGTTCATGGGCGCGCTCAATCGCTAGCACCAGCACCGACTTGCGCGATCCATCTGCCCGTCATCCGCGGCGTGCAGCCTCTCCAGTGCCATCCGGAGCGGGCCGACAAGCGTCCAAGCATCCGGGAGGAGCCCCCATGTTGCGCATTCCCCAGCTCTCACTCGTGACCGCGCTCGCGCTCTTCGCAGCGGGCTGCATGACGACCGACCCGATGACCGGCGAGCGCAAGGTCGACCCGCTGCCGACGGCTGCCGCCGTCGCGGGCGCGGCTGCGGCCGGCGCGTTGATCTACGTCGCGACCGACGACGATGACGACGACGATCACAATCACAAGGGTCACTATCGCCGCCGTCCGTTCTCGCCGAACCCCGGCGTGACCTGCTACCCGGACCAGCAGCGCTGCTACGACCAGAACGGCTACGCGAAGAAGTGGACGCGCCGCACCTTCGGCGACTGATCCCGGCCGATTCCGGACTCCCGATGCCAGCTAAGCTGCGCGCGTGCTCTACGCGCTCGAGCTGCTCGGCATCATCGCGTTCGCGGCGAGCGGCGTCGCGGCGAGCCGGTCGAAGCGCCCCGATCTGATCGGGGCCTTCATCCTCGCCTTCGCGACCGCTCTCGGCGGCGGCGTGATCCGCGACGCGATCCTCGGCGTTCCGGCGGCGAGCTTCCGCGACGGCAACTACTTCCTCGCGATCGTCGCCGGAGCGGTCGCGGCGCTCGCGGCGCCCAGCGTGCTGGCGCGTTTCGGCTCGACGCTCAGGATCGCGGACGCCCTCGGGCTCGGGCTCTTCAACGCCGCGGGGATGCTGAAAGCGTACGAATCGGGCGACGTCAGCCCCGTGTTCGCGGTCGTGCTCGGTGCGGTCACGGGCACCGGCGGCGGCATCATCCGCGACGTGCTCTGCGGCGAAATGCCGGCGCTGTTGCGGCCCGGCGAGCTCTACGTGACGACCTGCATCGCCGGCGGTCTCGCGGGCCTCGCCGCATTCGGACTGGGCGCGACGGCGGACGTCGCGAGCGCCCTCGTCGCGGGCGTCACCATCACCTTCCGCCTCGCCACCATCCGCTTCGGCTGGACGTCGCACTGGGGACGCAGCTAGCCCGATTCGACATCCGCCCCCGGCGTGAGGCCGAGTCGCGCCGGATCGGCGCTAGCCGCGCCGGATCTCGTCGAAGCCGCAGTAGGGTTGCAGGGCCTTCGGGATGGCGATGCTGCCGTCGGCGCGCTGGTGGTTCTCGAGCAACGCGACGAGCGCACGCGACACCGCGATCGCGGTGCCGTTGAGCATGTGCACCGTCTCCGTCTTCTTGCCGCCCGTGCGGCGGAAGCGCGCGCCGAGGCGTCGCGCCTGGTAGTCGGTGCAGTTCGACGTGCTCGTGACTTCGCCCCAGCCGCCGCTCTCGCCGCGCCCGACCATCCACGCCTCGATGTCGAACTTGCGATAGGCCGGCGCGCCGAGATCGCCCGCCGCGATGTCGATCACGCGGTACGGCACCTCGAGCGCCTGGAAGACCTGCTCCTCGATCGCGAGCAGCTCGTCGTGCATCGCATCCGAATCCTCGGGCCGCGTCACGCAGAACATCTCGACCTTGGTGAACTGGTGCACGCGGTAGAGGCCCTTCGACTCGCGCCCGTACGAGCCGGCCTCGGTGCGGAAGCAGTGCGAGATGCCGCCGAGCCGCAGCGGCAGCTCGGCCTCCTCGAGCACGCGATCGAGGAAGAGGCCGCCGAGCGTGATCTCGGCGGTGCCGACGAGACACAGATCGGCGTTCGCGATCGAGTAGATCTGCGTCTCCTCGCCGCGCGGGTTGAAGCCGAGGCCGGCGACGATCTCGGGCTTCGCGACGTCGGGCGTCGCGTAGAGCGTGAAGCCCCTGCTTCGGATCACGTCGCTCGCGAGCCGCACCAGGGCGAGTTCGAGCAGCACCGCCTCGTTCTTCAGGTAGTAGAACTTCGGTCCCGCGACCTTCGTGCCCGATTCGAAGTCGAAGAGATCGTGCTTCTCGCCGAGCGCGAGATGATCGAGCGGCGGGAACGCGAATTGCGGCGGCTCGCCGTGGCGATGCAGCTCGCGGGCGTCGTCCTCGCCGCCGTCGGGCACCTCCGGGTGGATGAAGTTGGGCAGTCCCAACGCGGCGTCCCGCAGCGCGGCCTCGGCCGCGGCGAGTTCCGCCTCGCGCGCCGCGACCTCGTCCTTGAGCCGACGCCCCTCGGCGACGTGCGCCTCGCGCTCGGCCGCGTCCATCTTGCGGTTGCCGGCCTTCTGGTGCTCGTTGCGGACGCGATTGGTCTCGTCGACGAGACCGCGCAGGCGCGCAGTCCGTTCGTAGGCGGCGATCGCGCCGTCGAGGTCCGCGCGCACGTGACGGCGCCGACAGCTCTCGGCCACTGCGTCGCGTCGCTCGGCCAGTGTGCGGGGATCCAGCATCGCGCCAGAGAAGCACACGCCCCCCTGCGACTCAACCTCTATACTGCGCCGCGTTCCAGAACGTCTTCGGGGGGTTCCGCATGCTGCGTCGCGCATTCCTGTCTCTCGCCTTCGTCGCAGGGACGCTCGCCTGTGGCGGAGATCAGGGGCAGCAGCCCGCTGCATCGGCGCCGGCCGCACCCGCCGAATCGCCCGCTCCGGCCGCCGCCGTACCCGCAGCGAAACCCGCGGCCGACGCTCCGGTCTGGCAGATCCCGCCCGGTGCAGCGGCGCACGGCATCTCGATGTACGGCGACTTGAAGTATCCGCCCGACTTCGCGCACTTCGACTACGTGAACCCCGACGCGCCCAAGGGCGGTCGCATCCGCTTCGGTGTCGCGCCCGGCACCTTCGACTCGTTCAATCCGTGGATCATCAAGGGCAACCCGGCCGCAGGCATCGACAACCTCTACGAGACGCTGCTCGTCGCCTCCGCCGACGAGCCCTTCAGCGAATACGGCCTGCTCGCGAAGACCGTGCAGACGCCCGAGGACCGCTCGTGGGTGCTCTTCGAGCTGCGGCCCGAGGCGCGCTGGCACGACGGCACGCCGATCACCGCCGACGACGTCGTCTGGAGCTTCGAGACGCTGCTCGCGAAGGGCCAGCCGAGCTTCCGCTTCTACTACCAGAGCGTCGACCGCGTCGAGAAGGTCGGCACGCACGGCGTCAAGTTCCACTTCAAGCCGGGCACCAACCGCGAGCTGCCGCTGATCGTGGGACAGCTTCCGGTGTTCCCGAAGCACTGGTGGGCGACGCGCGACTTCGAATCGCCGTCGCTCGAGCCGCCGCTCGGCAGCGGGCCGTATAAGGTCGGCGCGTTCGAGCCGGGTCGCTACATCGAGGTCGTGCGCGTGCCCGATTACTGGGGCGCCGATCTGCCGGTCAACCGCGGCAAGCACAACTTCGACGTGCAGCGCTTCGAGTACTACCGCGACACCACCGTCTCGCTCGAGGCCTTCAAGGGCGGCGCCTACGACTTCCGCCTGGAGATCTCGGCCAAGGACTGGGCCACCGCCTACGACGTGCCGGAAGTGCGCGACGGCCGCATCGTGAAGGAGGCGATCGCGCACCATCGCCCGGCCGGCATGCAGGCCTTCGTGATGAACCTGCGCCGGCCGCTCTTCCAGGACCGGCGCGTGCGCGAAGCGCTCGGCCTCGCGTTCGACTTCGAGTGGTCGAACCAGGCGCTCTTCCACGGCCAGTACACGCGCTCGCGTTCCTTCTTCGAGAACTCCGAGCTGGCGGCGACGGGCCTGCCGACGCCGGAAGAGCTCGCGATCCTCGAGCCGCTGCGCGGCAAGATCCCCGACGAGGTCTTCACGACGGAGTTCACGGTCCCGACGACCGACGGCACGGGCAACAACCGCGAGAATCTGCGCCGCGCCTCCGAGCTGCTCGCCGAGGCCGGCTGGAAGACCGAGAACGGCAAGCTCGTGAAGGACGGCAAGCCCTTCGCGTTCGAGATCCTGCTCGCCAACCCGCAGTTCGAGCGCATCGTGCTGCCGTATGCGAAGACGCTCGAACGGCTCGGCATCGACGCGCGCGTGCGCACGCTCGCCGACACCTCGCAGTACCGCGTGCGCGCCGACGAGTTCGACTACGACATGATCGTCGGTGGCTGGGGCCAGTCGGAGTCGCCCGGCAACGAGCAGCGCGACTTCTGGGGTTCGGAGGCGGCGCAGCGCAAGGGCAGCCGCAACGCGGCGGGCATCGCCGATCCCGCCGTGGACGCGATCGTCGACGGGCTGATCGCGGCGCCCGATCGTGCGTCGCTCGTCGCGCACGCGCGTGCGCTCGACCGCGTGCTGCTCTGGAATCACTACGTGGTCCCGAACTGGTACATCGGCACGGACCGCGTCGTGTACTGGAACCGCTTCGGGCGGCCGTCCGTCGTGCCGAAGAACGGAGTCCAGCTCGACGCGTGGTGGGTGGATCCGGCGAAGGCCGCCGCGCTCGAGAGTCGCACCGGAGCGAAATAGCCAGCCGATGGGCGCCTACGTCGTTCGCCGCCTGCTGCTGCTCGTGCCGACGCTCTTCGCGATCATGCTCGTCAACTTCGCCGTCGTGCAGATCGTGCCGGGCGGGCCGGTCGAGCGCGTGCTCGCGCAGCTCGACCAGACCGCGGTCGATGCCACGGCGCGCGTCGCGGGCGGCGGCGGCGAGACGGTCGGCGGTCCGTCGGGGCCGGGCACGAGCGGTGCCGGCGGCGGCAAGTCGTACCGCGGATCGCAGGGCCTCGATCCCGCCTTCATCCGCCAGCTCGAAGAGCAGTTCGGTCTCGATCAGCCGGCCTGGAAGCGCTTCGGGATCATGATGGGCAACTACCTGCGCTTCGACTTCGGCAAGTCGTGGTTCAAGGATCGCAGCGTCGTGTCGCTGGTCGCCGAGAAGCTGCCGGTCTCGATCTCGCTCGGCGTGTGGACGACGCTGCTGGTCTACCTGATCTCGATCCCGCTCGGCATCGCGAAGGCGGTGCGCGACGGCTCGCGCTTCGACGTCTGGACCAGCGGCGTCGTGATCGCCGGCAACGCGATCCCGTCGTTCCTGTTCGCGATCCTGCTGATCGTGCTCTTCGCCGGCGGCCGCTACTTCGACTGGTTTCCGCTGCGCGGTCTCGTCTCCGAGAACTGGGAGATGCTGTCCTGGCCGGCGCGCATCGCCGACTATCTGTGGCACATGGTGTTGCCGATCACCTCGATGGTGATCGGCGGCTTTGCGTCGCTGACGATCCTGACCAAGAACTCGTTTCTCGAAGAGATCCACAAGCAGTACGTGACGACGGCGCGCGCGAAGGGGCTCGGCGAGCGCGGCGTCCTCTACGGACACGTGTTCCGCAACGCGATGCTGATCGTGATCGCCGGCTTCCCGGCCGCGTTCATCGGTGTGCTCTTCACCGGCGCGCTGCTGATCGAGGTGATCTTCTCGCTCGACGGCCTCGGCCTGCTCGGCTTCGAGGCCGCGATCAATCGCGACTACCCGATCATGTTCGCGACGCTCTACGTCTTCACGCTGATGGGCCTGCTGCTCGGCCTCGTCGGCGACCTCACCTACATGTTCGTCGACCCCCGCATCGACTTCGAATCGCGGGAAGTCTGAGCATGAAGCTCGGTGAGGTCGGCAGACGTCGCTGGCGGAACTTCAAGGCCAATCGCCGCGCCTACTGGTCGCTGTGGCTCTTCCTCGCGATCTTCGCGGTGACGCTGCCGGCCGAGTGGGTCGCGAACGACCGCCCGCTGCTGATCCGCTACGACGGCGGCTTCTACTTCCCCGTGTTGCGCTTCTATCCCGAGAGCGCCTTCGGCGGCGACTTCGCGACGGAGGCCGCCTACGGCGATCGCGAAGTGCGCGCGCTGATCGAGGCGAAGGGCTGGATGGTCTGGCCGATCGTGCCGTTCCGCTTTGACACCGTCGTGCGCGATCTCGGCCAGCCCGCGCCTTCGCCGCCGACGCGACGCAACTGGCTCGGCACCGACGACCAGGCGCGCGACGTCACGGCGCGGCTCATCTACGGCTTCCGCATCTCGGTGCTCTTCGGGCTGACACTCGCGTTCTTCTCGTCGGCCGTCGGGATCGCGGCCGGCGCCGTACAGGGCTACTTCGGCGGCCGTCTCGACCTCGTGATGCAGCGCGTGATCGAGATCTGGTCGAGCCTGCCGACGCTGTACCTGCTGATCATCCTCGCCAGCATCGTGACGCCGAGCTTCTGGTGGCTGCTGGGCCTCCTGCTGCTCTTCTCGTGGATGAGTCTCGTCGGCGTCGTGCGCGCCGAGTTCCTGCGCACGCGCAACTTCGAGTACGTGCGCGCCGCGCGCGCGCTCGGTGCGACGGATCTCTCGATCATGGTCCGCCACATCCTGCCGAACGCGATGACGGCGGCGCTCTCGTTCCTGCCCTTCGTGCTCTCGAGTGCGATCACCGCACTCACGGCGCTCGACTTCCTCGGCTTCGGCCTGCCCGCCGGCTCGCCGTCGCTCGGCGAGCTGTTGAACCAGGGCAAGAACAACCTGACCGCGCCGTGGCTCGGCCTGTCCGGCTTCGCGGTGATCGCCGTGATGCTCTCGCTGCTGATCTTCATCGGCGAGGGCGTCCGCGACGCCTTCGATCCGCGCAAGATCTTCGCCGGCGCGCCGCCGCCCGAAGAGACCGTCGTCCAGCTCGGACGCGCCGCATGAGCGCGCTGCTCGAAGTCGACGATCTCGCGGTCTCGTTCGACGTCGGCGGACGCATGGTCGAGGCGCTGCGCGGCGTCTCGTTCGCGATCGAGCGCGGCGAGACGCTCGCGCTGGTCGGCGAGAGCGGCTCGGGCAAGTCGGTGACGGCGCTCTCGGTGCTGCAGCTGCTGCCGTATCCGGCCGCGCGGCATCCGAGCGGGCGCATCCGCTTCGACGGCCAGGATCTGCTCGGCGCGCCGGAGCAGACGCTGCGCAAGATCCGCGGCAACCGCGTCGCGATGATCTTCCAGGAGCCGATGACGTCGCTGAACCCGCTGCATCGCGTCGAGAAGCAGATCGGCGAAACGCTGCGGCTGCACCGCGCGATGTCGGAAGAGGCCGCGCGCAAGCGTTCGCTCGAGCTGCTCGCGCGCGTCGGGATCGTCGAGCCGGAGAAACGGCTCGCGTCGTTCCCGCACGAGCTGTCGGGCGGACAGCGCCAGCGCGTGATGATCGCGATGGCGCTCGCGAACGAGCCGGACCTGCTGATCGCCGACGAACCGACCACCGCGCTCGACGTGACGATCCAGGCGCAGATCCTCGCGCTCTTGCGCGAGCTGAAGGCCGAGTCGGCGATGTCGCTGCTGCTCATCACGCACGACCTCGGCATCGTGCGCAAGATGGCCGACCGCATCTGCGTGATGAACGGCGGCCGCATCGTCGAGCAGGCGCCCGCGAAGCAGATCTTCGAGGCGCCGCAGCATCCGTATACGCGCCACCTGCTCGCCGCCGAGCCGGGCGGTGCGCCGCCGCCGCCGCCCGCGACGGCGCCCGTCGCGATCGAAGGCCGCGACGTGCGCGTGTGGTTCCCGGTCAAGCGCGGCGTGTTGCGCCGCACCGTCGATCACATCAAGGCGGTGGACGGCGTCACGCTCGCCGTGCGCGAGGGCGAGACCGTCGGCGTCGTCGGCGAGAGCGGCAGCGGCAAGACGACGCTCGCGATGGCGCTCCTGCGGCTCGAACGCAGCACCGGCGAGATCGCGTTCTTCGGCCGCGCGATCCAGGGGCTGCCATTCTCTGAGACGCGCCCGCTGCGGCGCGAGATGCAGGTCGTCTTCCAGGATCCGTTCGCGAGCCTCTCGCCGCGTCTCTCGGTCGGACGCATCGTCGAAGAGGGGTTGCGCATCCACGGACCGGGCGACGCGGCCGAGCGCGAGGCGCGCGTCGTCGAGATCCTGCGCGAGGTCGGACTCGATCCCGAGAGCCGGCATCGCTATCCGCACGAGTTCTCGGGCGGCCAGCGCCAACGCATCGCGATCGCGCGCGCGATGGTGCTGCGCCCGCGCTTCGTCGTGCTCGACGAGCCGACCAGCGCGCTCGACGTCTCGGTGCAGGCGCAGATCGTCGAGCTGCTGCGCG
>JALOQG010000246.1 GCA_025453505.1 Myxococcota bacterium
ATCCGGACGGCGACCTCTTCGGGCCGGAGCCGGTACTCGCCGCACAAGGGTTCCTGCGCGCGATCGACGACCGCGAAGCCGCCTTCCGCGCACCGCCGCTCTCGACCGAGCAGATCCTGCGCCCGCAGCGCTGGCTCCAGAGCGATCGACCGGCGCGGCTCGCGGGCCCGCCTCCCCTGCGCACCGGATGCACGATCGCGCGCGACGAGAGCGTCGGCGTGTATGCACTGGCGCGCGGACTCATCCAACGCGGTGGAAGCGTGGCGAGCCAGGCGTTTCGAAGCTGGTACGGGGATCGCGTCGTCGTGTGGCGCTGCGACGACGGACGCACGCCGTGGATCTACGTCGCCGTGCTCGACGACGAAGACGGCGCGCGCCGCTTCGCGGACGCCGCCGCGCTCTTGCTGCCGACCGAGTGGCCGGAAGCGGAGGGCATCGGACGGCGCGGCCGCCGCGCATTCGCCTTCCACGGCGTCGGCGCCGCGGAGGCCGACGCCTTCGCGACGCGTCTCGTCGCGACCGAAATCAAACGCGCGAGCGACGTCGCACACGGAGCCGGAACTCCGTGAATCTCGCGCGTCGTTCCGCGCATCCGCGCTGGCTCGCGATCGCCGTGGCGCTGCTGGCGATCGCGCCATACCTGCCGTCTCTCGGCGGGGGCTTCGTGTTCGACGATCAGCTCCAGATCGCCGAGAACGACCTGATCCTGTCGCTGCGCAACCTGCCGCTCTTCTTCGGCGCCGACGTGTGGGCGGCGATCGGCGTGCCCTACTCGTCGTACTACCGGCCGCTCATGTACACGACGTTCGCCATCGAGACGGCGCTCGCCGGTCCGGTTCCCTGGATCTTCCGCACCACGAACGTGTTTCTCCACGCAGGCGTGTGTCTGGCGATGCTGGCGTTGATGCGTCGCGCCGGCGGGTCGCTGATCGCGGCCGCGATCGGCGCGGCGCTCTTCGCGGTGCATCCGATGCACGCCGAGGTCGTGGCCTGGCCCTCGGCGCGGCCGGACCTGCTGATGGCGCTCTTCGCGGTGTGCGCCGCGATCGTGTACCTCGGCGCGCCGGTCGAACGCGGTCCCTCGTTCGGGCGCTTCCTCGCGGTCGGAGCGCTCATCATGCTCTCGCTGTTCGCGAAGGAGTCGGGCGTTGCAGCACCCGTCCTGCTCGGAGCGGTCGTGCTGATGCGCTCCGAGCGCACGATTCCGTTCGGCCGCATCGGGCACGGTCTCTCGGCGTCCCTGCCCTATGTCGCGCTCGTCGCGGTGTTCCTCGGCATCCGAGGTCTCGCGATCCGCGTACCGGGGATGCCACCACTGGTCGGCAACGATCCGCTGCGCTTCCCGTTTCCGAACTGGAGCGACGCGATCCTCCACGTCCTCGCGATTGCGGGCCGCTACCTCGGATCCATGCTGGTTCCGATCGAAGCGAGCTTCTTTCGCGTGCCCAGCTGGGAGCACGTCGCGTGGGGTCTGAGCGTGGTGCCGCTCGGTCTGGCGGCGGTGCTGGCGTCGCCCTGGAGTCGCGCCGCCGCGTGGCTGGCCTTCGGATTCCTCGCGATCGGCGTGCAGAGCACCGGTATTCCGAGCGCCGGATATCTCTCGCAGCGCTATGCCTATCTGCCTTCGCTCGGCGTGTGCGCGGCGCTCGGCGAGGCGATCGCCGCGCTCTGCTTCGCGACCGCCGCGAGTCCCGTACGGCGTCGCGCCGGGTACGCAGCGGTCGCGGTGCTGCTCGTCGCGTGGACCGCGTTGCTGGTGCCGCGCAGTCTCGAGTGGGCGGACGAGAAGACGCTCTGGCGCGCCGCCTTTCCCCGCGACGACGACTCGCCCGCCGTGCTCACGAACTACGCCTATCTGCTCGTCGACGAGGGCCGCGCCGCGGAGGCGATCCCGCTGTTCCGGCGCGTCGACACGCTCGAGCCGGGGAGCTGGGCCGCGCCGCACGGCGAGGCGAACGCACTCGTCGCGCTCGGCCGTTTCCGCGAGGCGATCCCGCTGTACCGAAAGGGAATCGAGCGCGCGCCGATGATCCCGCAGCTACGCCAGGCGCTCGCAGCGGCCTACGAGGATCTCGGCGACTACGAGCAGGCGCGCAAGGTCTACCTCGAAGCGCTCGAGCTGTTTCCGGAGTCGTCGCTTTCGCACGGCATGGTCGGCACCGTGCTCGCGAAGGCGGGCTCCGATGCGGAGGCGCTCGGCTACATCGACACGGCGCTCCGCATCCGTCCCGACGACCCGCGCCTGCTCGCCAATCGCGCGATCCTGCTCGCGCGCCTCGGCCGCCTCGACGAGGCGATCGCCGCCAACGAGCAGATGCTCGACGAGCCGCTGCTCGCCGCGGAGGCCGAGTACAACCTCGCGATCCTCTACGACCGGTACCGGCCCGATCCCGCGCGCGCGCTCGCGCACTACGAGGCCGCGCTGCGACGTCGGCCCGATCGCACGAACGCCGGCGAGGTGCGCGCGCGCATCGAGGCGCTGCACAAAGATCTCGAGCGGTCGACTCCCTAGGCGGCCGCGACCACGCCCGCCGCGATCCGCAGCGCGTTCGCGAGGATCGTGATCTGCGGGTTCACGCCCGTGTTGCTCGGCAGCCCGGAGGCGTCGGTCACGTAGAGCCCCGCGACGCCGAACACGCGACCGCTCTCGTCGCACGCGCCTCGCTCCGGCGTGGCGGCCATGCAGGCGCCGCCGAAGAGGTGGACCCCGTAGAGCAGCGAGAGCGAGCGCGGATCGAAGGACGCGTCGTCGAGCCACGCGAGATCCGCTTCGCTGCGCACGGGCGGCGCGCCGTTGATCGGGAGGAACACCTCCTGCGCGCCGTCCGCGAGATAGAGCCGAGCGGCCGCGCGCACGGCGTCGCGCAGCCTCACGCGGTCACTCTCGACGGGCCGATACGACAACACGGCTGCGTCGTCGCTGCCGACGGAGACGCGGCCGCGCGTGTGATCCCGCAGCACGACGACCGCGCGCGCGAGATGCGGGAGCGCTTCCATCGCGGCGGCGTGCGAGGCGCCGAAGCCGGGCAGACCGCCGGCCGTCGTCGCGGGCGCCGTCGTCACGCTCTCGATCATGAAGCCCGGCCCGCCATGTCCGTAGACGTCGCTGAACTGCGTCACCGCCTGCGACATCGTCGGACCGAAGAAGCCGTGGACGGGCTCGCGGAAGCGCGCCGCCACGTACACGCTCGAATGCAGCTGGACGCCGTGCCCGAGCGCGTTCCCTGCGCCGAGACCGCTGCGCAGCAGCAGCGCGGGCGTCCCGAGCACCCCCGCGGCGACACACACCCGCGGCGCTTCGACCCGCAGCGCAGCGACGGGCGCTCGCGTGCGCGCATCGAGACGCGTCGCGGTCACCGCGTGGACGCGGCCGCCCGCCACTTCGATCCGTTCGGCCCGCGCCAGCGGCACGACGCGGGCGCCACGCGCCTCGGCGTCGGGAATCCAGGTCACCAGCGCCGACTGCTTGGCGCCGCTCGGACAGCCGGTGTTGCAGCGACCCAGATTCGCACAGCCCGTGACGTTGCGTGGCATCGACTCGGTCGTCCAGCCGAGCCGCCGCGCGCCGCGTTCCAATCGACGCGCGTTGCGGCTCTGGTTGTCGCGCGCCGTCGGCGACGCGTGCACGGCGCTCCAGACGCGCTCGACGTGCGGCGCGAACGCGTCCTCGCCGAGTCCCGGCAGCCCTTCGCGCTGCCAGCCTTCGAGCACCTCCGGCGGCGGACGCCAGCACAGCGCGTCGTTCACGACGGTCGATCCGCCGACGCAGCTTCCCGCGTAGAGTTCGAGCCCGCCGTCGCCCGCCGTCGTCGCGGTCATCAGCCGCGCGATCAGCGCGCCTTCGTCGCCGGCGAAATCGCGCGTCTCGATGCGCTCGCCGGCCTCGAGCACGATCACCTCGAGGCCCGCCTCCGCGAGCGCGAGCGCCGCGGGCGCGCCACCCGCTCCGGAGCCGATCACGACGGCGTCGCAGCGCAGTGTCTCGAGAACGCTCACGCGGGTTCCGCCGCGCCTACTCCGCCCAACGGAATCGGGTTCCCTCGTGAGTCGCGTCGCCGACCAGCGCGCCGAGCTGCAGCACCCGATCGACCTCGCCCGACGCGAAGTCGGCGGGCACGCCCGCGGCTTCGGCGACGTGCGCCTTCAGCTCGGCGACGCCATCGCCCGGAAGCACCGGCAGCGACTCGATCACGTCGTCGAGCAGCAGCTTCCAGAGCAGCGTCTGCCGCTTGCGGCGCAGGTACGTCTTCTTCTCGTAGCCGTGCAGCTGATCGTTTGCGAAGAGATGATCCTGGTACGAGAGGTAGCGCTCGATGGTGTCCTCGTAGGCGTCCGACACGGCCTGGATCGCTTCGGGGCTCGCGCCCGGCGTGCGCGACACGACGTGATTGGCGTCGTAATTCGTCCAGTCGTTGCTCAGGATCTCGAGGCCGTACTCGGCCGCCTTCGCGCGCACCTCGGTGCCCGGGAACGGCGAGAGGATGTGGAAGCCGTAGAGCGATCCGAACTCGTTCTTCAGCTCCTCGGCGAACTCGACGGTCTTGCGCAGCGTCTCTTCGGTTTCGCCGGGCAACCCGACGATGAACGACGCCAGCGCGCAGATGCCCGCGTCCTGCGCCATCCGCATCGCGTTCTTCACGTTCGCGAGACTCGAGTGCTTCTTGATCAGGTCGAGGACTTCCTGGTTGCCGCTTTCGACGCCGAAGCAGATCGCCTGGCAGCCGGCGTCGGCCATCGTCTGCACGATCTCGGGCGTGATCGTGTCCACGCGCGAGAAGGCGTTCCAGCGGATGCCGGTGTTGCGGCGCTTCAGTTCGCCGCAGACCGCGAGGAAGTGCTTGCGGTAGAGCGTGAAGAGATCGTCCTCGATCGTGATCTCGCTGAAGCCGAGGCGTGCCAGGTCCTCGATC
>JALOQG010000247.1 GCA_025453505.1 Myxococcota bacterium
CGCGCGCTCTCGGCGGATCTCGGACTCGAAGCGGCCGGCGTCGCGACGGACGCGAAGGGGTTCGTTCCGGTCGACGCGAGCTTCGCGACGAACGTTGCCACCGTGCGGGCGATCGGCGATCTCGTCGGTGCGCCGCTGCTGGCGCACAAGGCGAGCGAAGAGGGCGTCGCCGCGGCCGAGGTGCTGGCCGGCATCGCGCGCGCGCCGCTCGATCACCGCAAGATCCCGGCCTGCATCTACTGCCAGCCGCAGGTCGCGTGGATCGGATACACCGAGGCCGAGGCGAAGGCGAAGTTCGGCGAGGTGCGCGTCGGACGCTTCCCGTTCACCGCGTCGGGCAAGGCCGTGGCAGCCGCCCACACGGCGGGCTTCGCCAAGCTGATCGCGGAGCCGCGCTTCGGCGAGATCGTCGGCGCACACATCGTCGGCCACGGTGCGACCGAGATGATCGCGGAGCTGTCGCTCGCGATGACGCTCGAGGCGACGACCGCGGAGATCGCGGCCACCAGCCACGCGCATCCCACGCTGTCCGAAGCGATCCTCGAATCCGCGCTCGCCGCGGAAGGACGCTCGATCAACTTCTGAGACGAATCCCAGGCGGGAAGGGCGGAGCGATGTCGATCACGGTGGAGCTTCCGGCGCTCGGCGAGAGCGTGGTCGAAGGCACGATCACGCGCTGGCTCGTCAAGGAAGGCGATCGCGTCACGCGCGATCAGCCGCTCGTCGAGGTGACGACCGACAAGGTGGACGCCGAGATCCCCGCGCCCGAGGCCGGCGTGATCGAGCGCATCCTGGTGCCCGAGGGTGAGACGATCGCGGTCGGCACGGCGCTCGTGACGCTCGCGCCCGCCGATGCGAAGGCCGCGACGGCCGCCGTCCCGTCCGCCAGGACGGCCGCGGCGAAGCCGGCCGCTGCCGAGGCGAAGCCCGCCCGCAAGGCGAGCGTCTCGGCCGCTGCGCCGGACGCGCCGGCGCCGCGCGCGACACCGGTCGCGAAGCGCGCGGCCGAAGAGGCAGGGGTCGATCTGCGCGATCTCTCGGGCACGGGACCGGGCGGCCGCATCACGAAGGACGACGTCGCGCAGCGCGCAGCGAAGCCCGCTCCCGCTGCGCCCCGCAAGCCGGTCGGCACGCCGGCGCCGATCCACCGCGTTGCGGCGCCGTCCGCCGGCGGGACGACTCCTCCGTATCTCCACTATCAGGTGGAGGAGGGCGATCAGGTCGTGCCGATGACGCCGCTGCGCAAGATCGTCGCGGAGCACATGGTGCTCTCGAAGCAGATCTCACCGCACGTCGGCACCGTCGCGGAAGTCGACATGGGCGCCGTGGCGCGCGTTCGCGACGCGCACAAGAAGGCGTTCCAGTCACAGCACGGTTTCAGCCTGACCTTCCTGCCCTTCATCGTGCTCGCAACGGTGCGCGCACTGCGCGAGTTCCCGCGCCTCAACGCGTCAGTGCTCGAAGTCGCCGTCGTCGAGAAGCGCGCGATCCACGTCGGCGTCGCGGTCGAGACGGACAAGGGACTCGTGGTCCCCGTGGTGCGCGACGCGGACACGCTCTCCCTCACCGGGATCGCGCGCGCGATCGAGGATCTGTCGACTCGTGCGCGCACCAAGAAGCTGTCGCCGGACGACCTGCGCGGAGGGACCTTCACGGTCTCGAACCCGGGGCGTTACGGCAATCTCTACGGCTTTGCGATCATCAACCAGCCGCAGGTCGGGATCCTGCGGATGGGCGAGATGGTGAAGCGCCCGGTCGTGCGCACGGTGGAAGGCGAGGACGCGATCGTGATCCGCCCGATCATGCACCTCGCGCTCTCGTACGATCACCGCGCGGTCGACGGCGCTCCGGCCAACGGCTTCCTGCACCACGTCCGCGAGTTGCTCGAAGCGGGCGACTTCGAGCTGTGATCGGACGCCGTGCGAGCGCTCGCCGCAGGTTCCGCCCTCCGCTAGCCTGCGCGCCCGAATGACCGCTCGCGTCGTCACCGTCCGGCGAAAAGAACAGCTCGGCTGGGCGCAGCGCACCTATCTGCCGGCGATCCTGAAGGGCCTCGCGACGACCAGTCGTGTGTTCTTCCGGAATCTCGGCGGCTGGCTCTCCGGCAAGCCGACTGCGTTCGTCGTCCAGTATCCGGAGGAGCGCGTCGATCACCCCGACGCCTTCCGCGGCATGCCGGTGCTGGTGCAACTCGAGAATGGCCTGCCCAAATGCGTCGCGTGCGGACTCTGCGAGTTCGCGTGTCCGACGGACTGCATCTCGATCGTCCCGGGTGAGTTGCCCGAGCACGGCATCGAGCGCTGGCCCACGGCCTTCGACATCGACATGTCGCGCTGCATGTTCTGCGGCCTCTGCGAAGAAGCGTGCCCCGAAGAGGCGATCGTGATGAGCCGGCAGGTCGAGCTGGCGGGCTTCGACCGCGCCTCGATGCTCTACGAGAAGGCCGATCTCCTCGTGCCCGAGAACCTGCTCGAGCGGAGGCTCGGATTCCTGCGCTCCGAGTACGACCGCAAGCACGCGAAGCTCCCCGCCCGGGCGCCGGGCGCCTGATGGACGACTTCGGCTCGGTCGCACTGCGCAAGCTCCTCGACGCGCTACCCGACGCCGTCGTCGCGACGCACGCCCAGCACGGCGATGCGACCGCGATCGTCGCGCCGGGCCGGGTGATCGACGTCTTGCGTTTCCTGCGCGACGCGCCCGGCCTCGATTTCGACATGCTCTCGGATCTGTGTGCGGCCGACTATCTCGGCTACCCCGAGCGCGAGGGACCGCGCTTCGAAGTCGTGTATCACCTGCTTTCGACCACGCATCTGCACCGCGTGCGCGTGAAGGCCGGCGTTCCCGAAGTACCCGCCCAGATCGACTCCTGCGTCGAAGTCTGGCCGGCGGCGAACTGGCTCGAGCGCGAGGTCTTCGATCTCTACGGGATCCGCTTCCGCAATCACCCCGACCTGCGCCGCCTGCTCCTCTACGAGGAGTTCGAGGGCCACCCGCTGCGCAAGGACTATCCGAAGGAGCGGCGTCAGCCGCTCGTCGGGCCGAGGAACTGATGGCGCACGTCCGCAAGCTCGAGGACGAAGAGGGCGACCTCCACTCCGGTCACCAGATCCTCAACATGGGTCCGTCGCACCCGGCGACGCACGGCACCGTCAAGTTCCTGATCGAACTCGACGGCGAGACGATCGTCGATCTCGACATCCAGGTCGGTTATCTGCACCGCGGCTTCGAGAAGGAATGCGAGAGCGGCACCTGGTACCAGGCGATCCCGTACACGGATCGACTCAACTACAACTCGGCGATCCTCGCGAACATCGGCTACTGCCTGGCGGTCGAGAAACTGCTCGGGATCGAGACGCCCGAGCGGTGTCAGTGGCTGCGAACGATGTCCGGCGAGCTGGCGCGCCTGGCGGATCACCTGACGCGCTGCGGCGCCGCCTGCCTCGAGCTCGCCGCGATGACGCCCTTCCTCTACGGGATCGAGGCCCGCGAGCTGACCTGGGATCTGTGCGAGGCGCTCTGCGGCGCGCGCGTGACGTCGAACTACGTTCGCATCGGCGGCGTCAAGCACGACATGCCCGACGGGTTCCCTGCGGTCGCACGCGGCTTCATCGGGAAGATCCGCGAGCTGCTCGCCGACTACGATTCGATCGTCACGCAGAATCGCCTCTTCGTGGACCGCCTGCGCGGCACCGGCGTGCTGCCGAAGGAGGAGCTGATCCGCTACGGCGTCACGGGTCCGATCCTGCGCGCGGCCGGCGTGCCGATGGACCTGCGCAAGGACCAGCCCTACCTCAAGTACGCCGAAGTGGACTTCGACGTGCCGATCGGCGAGGTCGGAGACAACTACGATCGCTATCTCGTGTGCGTCGAGGAGATGCATCAGAGCCTGCGCATCGTGGAGCAATGCCTGGTGGCGCTCGAGAAGATCGGTCCGGGTCCCGTCAACGTGGACGACCCGCGCGTGCGCTGGCCGGCCAAGGGGCGCGTGTTCAACAAGATGGAAGAGCTGATCCAGCAGTTCAAAGCGGTCACCGAAGGCCCGATGGTGCCGCCGGGCGAGGCGTATCACGCCATCGAGTCGGCGAACGGCGAGCTCGGCTTCTACGTCGTCTCCGACGGCAGCGCGCAGCCCTGGAAGGTGCGCTGCCGGCCGCCGAGCCTGATCAACCTGCAGCCGATGCCGATCATGCTGCGCGGTGCGATGCTCGCGGACCTGATTCCGACCTTCGACTTCATCAACATGATCGGCGGCGAGTGCGACCGATGAGCGGCACGCGGCCGACGCGGGCCTCCGTCGTGAAGCAGCTCGGTCCGCCGACGGATCAGGTCGGCAGCGTGAACGACCCGCGCACGCACGCTGAATTCGGCGTGCGTTGGAACGAGAAGTGGGTGTACCGCGAGGGTCGCGAGATCGTGCGCGTCGTCCTCTGGTTTCGCTACGACTTCCTCGGCGTGTTCCGCGTGAAGCCGGACGGCAGCAGCGAACCGGAACCGCTCGCGGCTTGAGCGACGCTCCCGGTCCGCGCGGCGGGCCGCCCCCGCTGCGCTCGCTCGGCCTGGTGCTGCACCGTGACGGCCGCTTCCTGCACGAGGGTCACCCCGTCACGAATCGGCGACTGCGCGCCGCCTTCGATCGCGGCGTCCGCTGGCTTCCGGCCGACGGCAAGTACGTGGTGACGCTCGGGCACTTCCGCGGCCAGGTGGACGTGGAGGAAGCGGGCTTCTTCGTGCGCAGCATCGACCTCGCGACGGGTCGCATCGCGCTCTCGGACGGAACGGAGGATCGGCTCGAGCCGGCGTCGCTGCGCGCTTCGGCGCTCGATCCCGACGTCCTTCTCTGCACGGTGAAGCGCGACCTTGCGCCGTTCGGAGTCCCCGCCCGATTCTCGCG
>JALOQG010000248.1 GCA_025453505.1 Myxococcota bacterium
CGACGACGGCGGCGTGGTCGCCGTCCGGTACGAAGCAGAGTTCCTGACTCTCGGCCTTGTCGGCGGTCACGAGCCCGAATCGCCGGGCGTGTTCGCGCACCACGTCCTTCGAGAGTGCGCCGACCGGGAACGCGACGTGCGCCAGCTGATCGGGCCGCAGGTCGAAGAGGAAGTAGCTCTGATCCTTCTCGGGATCGGCGCCGCGCGCGAGCGAGAGCGCGCCGCTGGCATCGCGTTCGATCCGCGCGTAGTGCCCCGTGGCGACGGCGCTCGCGCCGAGGGCCTCTGCCCGCGCCAGCAGATGACGGAACTTGAAACGCTGGTTGCAGGTCACGCAGGGAATCGGCGTGCGGCCGGCGAGATAGCCGTCCGCCCACGGCTCCATCACCTCGCGCCGGAAGGCGTCGGCGTAGTCGGCGACGTAGAAGCGGATCCCGAGTCTTTCGGCGACCCGGCGCGCGTCCTCGGCGTCGTCGAGCGAACAGCAGCGCGATGCGTCGCCGGCGAGCCGCAGCGTGATGCCGATCACCTCGTGCCCCGCCTCGACGAGCAGCGCGGCTGCGACCGACGAATCGACGCCGCCCGACATCGCGACGACGACGCGCCCGCTCACGGCTGTTCCAGTTCGCGCAGGCGGGCGACGCGATCCGGCAGCACCGTGAGCACGCGGTCGATCTGCGCTTCGTCGTTGCCGTGGCCCGTCGAGAAACGCAGGGACGCGCGCGCCTGCGCGGGCGAGCGACCCATCGCGAGCAACGAGCGCGACGCGTGCACGGCGCCCGATGCGCAGGCCGCACCGGCCGAGACCGCGATTCCGTCGCCGTCGAGCGCTTCGAGCAGGACGTCGGCCGCCGCTCCCTCGAACTCGACCGAGAGCGTGTTCGGCAGCACGTGCAGCGCCGATCCGTTGCGGCGCACGCGCGGGATCTTCGACTCGATTCCGCTCCACAGGCGATCGCGCAACGACGCGGCCGCCGCGGCGCGCGAGATCCGTTCGTGTTCCGCCAATTCGCACGCGACGCCGAAGCCGACGATGCCCGCTACGTTGTGCGTGCCGCCGCGCCGTCCGCGCTCCTGCGCGCCGCCGCGCAGCCACGGCGTCAGCGTCCGTTCGCCGCGGACCACCAGACAGCCGACTCCCTTCGGACCGTTCAGCTTGTGCGCCGAGGCAGAGAGCAGGTCCGCCGGTACGGCGTCGAGTCGCACGGGAATCTTTCCGAGCGCCTGCGTCGCGTCGACGTGCAACGGGATGCCGACGGCGCGGGTGACGGCGGCGAGCGCCTCGATCGGCTGGATCACGCCGGTCTCGTTGTTCGCCCAGAGCAGCGACACGAGTGCGGTGTCGGATCCGATCGCGGCCGCGAGCGCTTCCGGATCGACGCGGCCGTCCGCATCGACGTCGAGCCGCGTCACGCGAAAGCCTTCGGCCTCGAGCACCGCGAACGGCTCCTCGACCGAGGGGTGCTCCGCGGCGCTCGTGACGAGATGCCGGCGCCCGCTCGCGCGCGCCGCGCCGTGGATCGCGAGATGGTTCGATTCGGTCGCGCCGCTGGTGAACACGATCTCCTGCGAACGCGCGCCGACGAGCGAGGCGACGCGTTCGCGCGCCCGCTCGATCGCGGCGCGCGCGGCGGCTCCTTCCGCATGCGCGCTGCTCGGATTGCCCGGCAACTCCCGCAACGCACGGACCATCGCTGCGACGACTTCGTCGCGCACGGGCGTCGTGGCGTTGTGATCGAGGTAGATGCGCATGGGGAGGCGCCCTTCGCGCCGAAAGCAGGCTACGGGCCACCGTCGCGAGGGTCAACTGCGCGCGGTCGGCTCGAGCAGATCGGCGAGCGTGCGCGCGCGCAGGGCCTCGCGCACGCCGCCCTCGATCTCTGCGACCACGCGATGCACGGCGCCGTCGCCCTGTCGCGCCGGTCCCGGCAATCCGCCTGCGCCGCGCAGCGCTTCGAGCACGTCCGCCACGGCGACGGCTTCCGCGGCGCGTCCGAGCTGATAGCAGTCCCGATCCGCCCCACCGCGCGGCGAGACGAGGCCCGCCGCCTCGAGGTCGTCCACGATCGCGCGCACGCTGCGAACGGGGACGTCGAGATCCGCGGCGACCTGTTCCGGCGTCACCCCTTCTCCGTCGCGAAACGCGCGCGCGATCCGCGTCGCCACCGCGATCCCGATCGCCTCGCGCGCGGCCGGACGCGGCTCCTCTCCCGCGCGGGCGAGTCGGAACGTCGAGAGATTCTGGGTGGCGAACGCGACCTCGCAGCCGAGCAGCACGATCGTCCACGAGACGTATACCCAGACCAGCAAGAGCGGCAGCGCCGCGAAACTGCCGAAGAGCGCGTTGGCGCGGGCGACGCCGACGTTGAATCCGATGTAGACGGTCTGCGCCACTCCGAAGAGCAGCGCGGCGATGATCCCCCCGAGCAATGCGGGCCCGATCCGCACGCTGGTATTGGGCAGGAACCAGTAGAGGAACGCGAAGCCCAACAGCAGCAGCACCGCTGGCAGCTGGCCCAACCCGAGTTCGAAGGCGTGCGCGAGCGCGGGATGTTCGAGCAGCCTCGCGACCACGGCCTCGCTGCGCAGGCTCGTGGCGAGCGAGAGCGCCACGGTGAAGAGCAGCGGCGCGACGACGATCACGGCCAGGTAGTCGGCGAAGCGGCGCACCGGCGAACGCTCGCGCTCGATGCCCCAGATCGCGTTGAACGCGCGTTCGACGCTCGAGATGCCGAGCACGGTGGTCAGGAAGAGGCTGGCGCCGCCGACGGCGCCGAAGCTCCCGAAGTTCACCCGACGCACCAGGTCGAGGATGTACTCGCCGGCATTGGGCGAGCCGGCCGCGACACGATCGATCACGGCGCGCGCGATGTCGTCGCTCACGCCGAAAGCGCCGACGAGCGCGATCGCGACGGCGAGGATCGGGATCAGCGAGAGCATCGAGAAGTAGGTCAGCGCACTCGCGCGCAGAAAGAGCAGATCGCGCTGCACGCCCTGCGCCACCAGCACGGCGACCTGCAGCGCCGCGCGGCCGAGGCGCAGGGGGGGTGCCTCCCCTTCGTGCCCGCGCCGCCGCCACAGATCGCGTTCGAAGTAGTCGTGGACGCGCTGGCGCATCGCGCCGAGATCGAGCGCCATGGCGTCTCCCTACGAGTCCGCGCAGCCCGGCGCGCCGGACGCCCACGCGAACGGCGCGATGCGCGCGACGAGCACCGGCCCGATGCCGCGCACGCGCGCGAGATCCCCGACGCGGCAGAACGGCGCTTGCGCGCGCTCGCGCATGATCGCCTGCGCGCGGCTCGGTCCGATGCCCGGCAGCACTTCGAGCGCGCGCGCGTCGGCGCGGTTCAAGTCGAGCGGCAGCCCGAAGAGCAGGCGCGCGGCGCCGTCGAGCGGCGCTCCGGCGCCGTCGCACCCGACCGCGGCGAGTCCGGCCCGTGCAGCGACTGCGACCGGTCGCGCACAGCGCCCGCGGTCTTCGCCTCGCGGCAGCCACAGCGCCGCGCACGCGAGGCCCGCGACGAGCAACGCGGCGCGGCCCCGCGTCGCGTTCACTCGGAAGTCGGCGCCGCTGCGCCGTGCTCGACGAACGCGGCGTGCAGCGCGCGCACGGCGAGCTCGGTGTACTTCTCCTCGATCACGACCGACACCTTGATCTCGCTGGTCGAGATCATCTGGATGTTGATGCCCTCGTCGGCCAGCGTCTGGAACATCCGCGTGGCGACGCCCGCGTGGTCCTTCATGCCGAGGCCGACGATCGACACCTTGGCGATCTTGTCGTCACCCGCGACGCCGGTGGCGCCGACTTCGCGGCCGGCCGCCTCGGTCAGCTCGAAAGCACGCTTGAAGTCGCCGCGCGGCACCGTGAAGGTGATGTCCGTGCTGCCCTCTTCGCTGGCGTTCTGCACGATCATGTCGACGACGATGCCGGCGTCGGAGATCGGCGTGAAGAGCCGCGCCGACACGCCGGGCTGGTCCTTGACGCCACGCACACGGATCTTGGCCTCGTTGCGCTGGTAGGTCACACCGGAAACGACCAACCGCTCCATCACGTCCTCCTCGCGGGTCACCCAGGTTCCTTCTTCGTCCGAGAAGCTCGAGCGCACGTGCAGCGGCACGCCGTACTGCTGCGCCAGCTTGACGGAACGGATCTGCAACACCTTGGCGCCGAGGCTCGCCATCTCGAGCATCTCCTCGAAGGAGACGCGCGCGAGCTTGCGCGCGGCGGGCACCATGTTCGGATCCGTCGTGTAGACGCCGTTGACGTCGGTGTAGATCTCGCAGACGTCCGCCTCGAGCGCCGCGGCGACCGCCACCGCCGACGTGTCCGATCCGCCGCGGCCCAGCGTCGTGATGTTGCCTTCGTCGTCGGTGCCCTGGAATCCCGCGATCACCGCGACCGCGCCGGCGTCGAGCGCCTCGAAGATGCGCTCCTTCTCGATGCTCACGATGCGCGCCCGCGTGTGCGCTGCGTCGGTGCGCATGCCCATCTGGGCGCCGGTGAACGAGCGCGCCTTCGCGCCGAGGCGCTGGATCGCCATCGCGAGCAGCGCGATCGTCTTCTGCTCGCCCGTCGAGACGAGCGCGTCGTACTCGCGCGGGTCCGGCCGGTCGCCGCCCGCCGCCAGCGCGAGGGCCACGAGAGCGTCCGTCTCGCCGGACATCGCGGACACGATCACCGCGACGCGATGCCCCTTCGCCGCGGTGTCGACCACGCGCCGCGCGACGTTCTGGATGCGCTCGACGTTGGCGACGCTCGTGCCGCCGTATTTCTGGACGATCAGCGCCACGACGCCGGCCCCTCCTCGCGTTCTGCTGCCATCTCGGAAACGAATCGCTCGACGACCCGCGCGGCGATCGGGCCGGCGGCGCGCAC
>JALOQG010000249.1 GCA_025453505.1 Myxococcota bacterium
GATGCGCACGCCGCACCAGTGGTTCACGGCCGAGACGCCGAGCAGGAGCGCGAGATAACGGTAATCCCAGACCGCGTAGAAGAAGCACGAGGCGATCAGCAGGAAGTCGAGCTTCCAGCGCAGCCGCACGCGCAGCGCCAGCACCAGCAGCACCACGGCCAGGAAGACGAAGAAGCGCGGGCTAGAGAAGATCAAGCGCCGCCAGCCTCTCGAGTTCGCGCCGCAGCAGCTCGGCCGCTGCGGCGTGACCCGCGTCGTTCATGTGGCCCGCGTTGAAGCGCGAGTTCGCGAAGCCGTAGGGCGACGCGTGGTGCGCCGCGAAGTCGGCGAACGACTCGCGCAGGTTCACGCAGCTCCAGCCGCGCGCGGCGCAGGTCGCCGTGACGATCGCCTCGGTCTCCGGCACGCGGTCCGGCCGGCGCGGATCGAACTCGGGCAGATGGAGCAGCGTCACGCGCCCGTCGTACGCCGCGGCCAGCGCTTCGAGTTCCGCGACGATCGGCCGCCGCACCGGCGCGGCAGGCGGCGAAGGCGCCCGCGTCGCGCCGAAGAGCGGCGGTTCGGCGGCGGCCGCCGCGACGAACTCGCGCAGTCGCGTGTTTCCGAACGCGACGAGCGCCACCCGCTGACGCAGCGCGAGCGTGCGCAGGCTGAAGGCCGACGGCCGCGGCGGCACCTCGATCGCCTCGACGCGGCCGTCGTCGCGCAGCTGGAAGTGCGTCTTGCCGGGGTCCCAGGCGGGGTCCTCGAGATCGTCGTCGCGCAACTGGATCACCGTCCATTGCGGGTCGTAGAGCTCGTCGTAGAGCGGAGCGAGAGCGACGTAGTCCGCTGCCGACGCACCCGAGCGGCCGACGTTGAGGACCTGGAGCGGCCATCCGGCTGCGGCCAGCGCCGCCTCCGCAAGCTGCGTGTAGACGTTCCCGTCGTCCGTCATCAGGGCTTCCGTGAACGAGTCGCCGAGCGCGAGCACCGCACGACGCTCGGGATCCGGTGCGGCGAGATTCCGGAGCCCGTCGCGGACCCAATGGCTGGTACCGCAGCCCTCCCGGCAATAACGTGCAACGGTGCCGCCTGGCAAGATCGTCCCGAGGCGCGGATCCTGGAGATAGGGCAGCCAGAAGATCCGGCGCGCCACGAGTTCGGCGACGAGCAGCGCGGCGACGATCCCGAGCGCGATCGCGATGCTGCGCTTCATGCGTCGCGCTCGCCGCGATGCGTGCGCGCGTACCAGCGCTGGAAGCAGAGCAGGAACCACAGGCGCGTCGTCGCGACGGGATCCGGGCGGCGCGCGGCGGCGACGAGCCGCTCGACGCCCGCCGCATCGAAGAGGCCGTCTTCGCGGAGGCGGGCCGGTGCGAGATGGCGATCGGTCCAGGCGGCGAGCTCGCGCGCGAGCAGCACGTGGATCGGGATCCCGAAGCCGTGCTTGGGCCGCTCGATCAGCGCCGGCGGAACCCTGCGGTAGAGGACGGCGCGCAGCGGCGCCTTGGTGCGGCCGCCGTGGGAGAGGAAGGCATCCGGCAGCGAGAAGGCCAAGCGCACGACGCGGTGGTCGAGGATCGGAACGCGCGCCTCGAGCGCGATCGACATGCTGGCGCGATCGACCTTCGTGAGGATGTCGTCGGCCATGTAGACGCGCGCGTCGGCGAACATCGCGCGCCGCACCGGGTCCGAGGCGGCCGCGGCGCGGAACGTGTCGAGGTAGAGCGCCGGCGGACGCGCGGCGTCTGCGCCGAGCGCGGCGCGCAGGTCGGCGTCGTCGAAGTGCGAGCCGATGCGCTCGGCGAGCGCCGCCACTTCGTCCGCGCGCAGGTGCGCGAGTCCGTTGCGCAGCGCGCCGGCCGGCAGCAGACGCGAAGCGCCCGCGAGCGCGTGGCGCAGCGGGCGCGGCAGCGCGAAGAGCGGCAGCAGGCGTCGCAGCTTGGCGTAGCGGTCGTAGCCGCCGAAGAGTTCGTCGCCGCCGTCGCCCGAGAGCGAGACGGTCACGTGACGGCGCGTCAGGCGCGAGAGCAGCGTCGTCGGGATCGCGGACGAGTCCGCGAAGGGCTCGTCGTAGAGCGACGGAAGCTCGTGCGCGACCGCGACGGCGTCTTCGCGGCCGACGTAGAGCTCGGTATGATCGGTGCCGAGGTGTTGCGCGACGGCGCGCGCGTGCGGGGCCTCGTCCCACTCCGGCTCGCGGAAGCCGATCGAGAAGGTGCGCACCGGCGCGCGCGACCGCTCCCGCATCAGCGCGACCACGACGCTCGAGTCGACGCCGCCCGAGAGGAAGGCGCCGAGCGGCACGTCGGCGATCATGCGCCGCTCGACCGCGTCGCCGAGCAGCGCGTCGAGCGCGTCCACGGCGGCGTCGAAGCTGCGCGGCGCGTCCGCCTCGGGCGGATCGGTGAGCCGCCACCACGCGTGCGTCGAGACCGCGCCGTCCTGCCAGACGAGATACGCCCCGGGCAGCAGCCGGTGCGTGTCTGCGTAGATCGTCTCTTCGCCCACCGTGTAGCCGCCGCGCAGGTAGCGGCCGAGCGCGCCGCGCGAGATCGACGGCCGGAACGCGGGATGCGCGCGCAACGCGTGCAGCTCCGAGCCGAACGTGAGCACGCCGTCGACGCAGCGCCAGTAGAGCGGCTTGATGCCGAGCCGGTCGCGCACCAGCACTAGGCGCCGCCGCGGCCGGTCCCAGAGCGCGAACGCGAACATCCCGATCAGCTTGTCGAACGCCGCGACGCCCCACGCGCGCCACGCCTCGAGCAGCACTTCGGTGTCGCAGTCCGAGCGGAACGCGTGACCGAGCGCCGTGAGCTCGGCGCGGATCTCGCGGAAGTTGTAGACCTCGCCGTTGTAGGCGATCACGCGCTCGCCGTCGGCCGAGTGCATCGGCTGGTGGCCGAGCGGCGAGAGGTCGAGGATCGAGAGCCGCCGGTGGCCGAGTGCGAGGGTCCACGCGTCGCCGCGCACGTCGAAGCGCTCGACGTGCGTTCCCGCGTCGTCGGGCCCGCGGTGCGCGATCGTGTCGGTCATGGCCGCGATCGACTCGGGCGCCGCCGCGCGCGCGGGGCCGACGATGCCGCAGAAGCCGCACATGGCTACGACACCGGTGCGCGCGGCGCGCAGCCGAGCGCCGCGGCGATCGGGCTTTCGACGGCGCCGGCGATGAGTCCGTGCGCGAAGCCGCTCGGGTGGAGATCGGTCGCCGAGACGGCGAGACCGCGCGCGTGGTGCGGACGCAGCGCCGGTCCGGTGTCCACGAAGGTCATGCCGGCCTCGTCGGCGAGTTGGCGCAGCAGCGCGTTGCGCGGCGCGTCGAGCGCGGCGTCGCTCATGTTGTTCGGATAGCTCGCGAGCACGACGCGAGCGCCGTGGGCGCGCGCCACTGCGCCGATGCGTCGCAACGCGGCGAGACTCTCTTCCGTGCCCGGCCGCGCGGCCCACGCCTGCTGCTCGGCCGCGTACGCGGCGGCGTCGCCGCCGGCGCGCGCCGCTTGCACGCGCCAGCGTGCGATGCGCATGGCTTGCAGCGTCGCGCCGACGAGATAGGAGCGATACACGACGTGATCCTTCAGGAAGGCGCTGACGCGGCCCGTCGCGTGCGAGATCACGACGTTGTCGTTCTCGACGTGCAGGACGAGCACGACGTCCGGCTCGAAACCGAGGCCTTCCCGCTCGAGCACGTCGAGTTCTTCGACCGAGCCGTACCCGGACACGCCGGCGTTCACGACCTCCGCTTCACACGCGTCCCGCTTGCGCAGCGCGTGTTCGAGCTGGCGCGCGAAGGTCTCCTCCTCGCGCACGCCGGCGCCCCAGGTGACGGAGTCGCCGAGCACCAGCACGCGGCGGAGGTCGGGCGGCTTCGGGATCGCGACCTCGGGCGTGCGGAAGCCCTGCGCGCTCACGCGGAACGGGATGCCGTAGGCGCTCTCGCCCGTGAAGCCGGCGCGCAGTGTGTAGCCGCGCGTCGGGTGTCCGCGGCTCATCGACGGCGGATATTCGAGCAGCCCCGCGCGCGCGACGACGAACTCCGCCGCGATCCAGCACAGCGCGCCCACGACGCCGACGAAGAGCCACGGTGCGAGGCGTCGCTTCACGAGGACTCCGCGAGAGGGACGCGGGAGCATATCGCTCACGGCGTCTCGGCGATGCGGCGATACAAGGCCGCCATCTCGCGCGCATAGCGCTGGCGCGAGAGACGCTGTCCCACGGCCGCGATGCGCGCGCGGCGCGCGTCGTCGGGCTCGCTGCGGATCCGCGCGAGCGCGGCCACGGCGGCGCGCGGATCCGGCTCGGCCAGGACCGCACCGGCGCGCTCCGCCTCGACGAACGGGCTGCAATCGCCGATGCCGGCGCTGATCAGGACGGGCAGCCCCGTCATCACGTACTCCGCGAACTTGGTCGGGCACGCCACTTCGTTCGTCGGATCGGGCGCCCGCAGCAGGATGCCGAGATCGGCGGCGCGCAGATGGCGCGGCACCTCGTCGTGGCGTGCGGAGCGGATCGCGTAGCGGCCCTCCGGCAGCGTGCGCGCGGCCAGCGCCGCCGCCGCCTCGGTGTCCGGCGTGAGCACGAGGAAGTACACCGACGCGTCCGCGTCCATCAGGCCGCGCACGACCGCGAAGGTCTCCTCGTTGTAGTGCCATGCGCCGAAGCGTCCCGGGTACACGACCACGAAGCGGTCGGCGAGGCCGAGCGCGCGGCGCGTCGCGTCCCGCTCGTTCGCATCGGGTCCGAACTTCTCCGCATCGGCGACGCACGGAACCACGCTGCAGCGCGACGGGTCGAGCCCGTGCATGGCGACGAGGCGGTCGCGCAGCACCGTCGAGACGCAGAGCACGTGGGCGGCGCCGTCGATCGCGGCCTGGCGCATGGCGCGCTG
>JALOQG010000250.1 GCA_025453505.1 Myxococcota bacterium
CAACAAGGCGCGCGACTGAGCCGTAGCGGGAGCTACGGCGCAAGGAGCGCAACGCAGTGGGCGGCGATGCCGCGGCGGCCGGGCGACCCGATTCATCTTGGGTCGGCCTCCTAGTGGAAGAGATCGCCCCGGCCGGTCCCCTCGCTCACCTGCGCGATGCGACACTCGACTGCGTCCACTGCGGGCTGTGTCTGCCGGTATGCCCGACGTATCGCGAGACCGGTCGCGAAACCTCCTCGCCGCGCGGCCGCATCCATCTGATGCGCGCGACCGCGGAAGGACGCATTCCGCTCGGCGCGCTGCTCGCGGAGGAGGCGCACCTCTGCCTCGACTGCCGCGCGTGCGAGACCGCGTGCCCGTCCGGCGTTCGCTACGGATACCTGGTCGAGGAGACGCGTGCCGCCGTCGCGCGCGCCGGTCTGCGCGATGGCACGGCGACGCGCGTCGAGCGCTTCGCGTTGCGCCAGATCGTGGCTCGGCCGCGCCGCCTGCGCGCACTCGTCGATCTGCTCTGGGTCGCGCAGCGCACCGGACTCGACCGGCTCGCGCGGATCTTCGCGCCGCGCGCGTTGCGCGAAGTGATGGAGGCGGCGCCGCTCGTCCCGCCGCGCTGGACGCGCCGCCGGCTGCCGGCGCTCGTACCCGCGCACGGCGAGAAGCGCGGCCGCGTCGGACTCTTCGTCGGCTGCGTCATGCCGGAGCTCTTCGGCGACGTCCACGCGGCGACGCTGCGCGTACTCGCGCGCAACGGCTTCGAGGTGACCGTGCCGGAAGCACAGGGCTGCTGTGGTGCGCTGCACGCGCACGCCGGCGACCCGGACTTCGCGCGGGAACTCGCGCGGCGCAACGTCGACGCGTTTGCAGCGGCAGGCGTGGACTGGATCGCGGTGAACTCCGCCGGCTGTGGCGCGTCGATGCGCGAGGCCGGCCTCTGGCTGCCCGGTTTCGGCGACCGCTTCGCGGCCTCGGTGCGTGACGTCTGCGAGCTGCTCGACGAGGTCGGGCTGCGCGCGCCCGAAGGATCCGTCGAAGGCACGGTCTGCTACGACGATCCGTGTCACCTGGTTCATGGCCAGGGCGTGCGCGAGGCGCCGCGCAATCTGCTCGCGAAGATCCCCGGGCTCGCGCTCGTCGCCCACGACGACCCGACGAGCTGCTGCGGCGCCGCAGGCACCTACGGCCTGACGCATCGCGAGATGGCGTCGGCGGTGCTCGCGCGCAAGATCGATTCGCTCGCGGCGGTCGATCCCGACTGGATCGCGAGCGGCAATCCCGGCTGTCTCATGCAGCTGCGCGCGGGTGCGCGCGCGGCCGGGCTGCGCGCGCGCGTCGTGCACCCGATCGAGCTGCTCGACTTCGCCTATGGAGGGACCGCGACATGAACTGGACGCTCTTCGCGACCGTATTCGGCACCGTCTTCGTCGCCGAGCTCGGCGACAAGACGCAGCTCGCGACGCTGCTCTACGCGTCGGGCGCCGAGGCGCCGAAGTGGACGGTGTTCCTGGCTTCGGCGTCCGCGCTCGTGCTGACGTCGGCGCTCGGCGTCCTCGCGGGCTCGCTGGTTTCCGAGTACGTCAGCGAGCGCATGCTCAAGTGGATCGCCGGGCTCGGCTTCATCGCGATCGGCGTCTTCACTTTGGCGCGGAGTTAGTCGCTTTCTCGCGTCCCGACCCCGCCTCTCACTTGTAGAGGACGGCGTCGGGGGTCTCTTTCGGCATCCGGATGCGCGGGAACGCGCCGAGACCGACGTCCGGCAGCGAGCCCGAGATCACGATCTCGACCGGCAGGATCGACTCGCGGCTTCGCACCATCTTGTACTTCTCGCGGACGCCGACGAAGGCGAAGGTGCTCTCCGCGGTCGGGCGTACGTCGGGCGACTCCGCGACGCCCAGCCGCGCGCGCTCGAAGAAGTGATCGCGGCGCGCGTCGGCGGGTTGCTCCGCCAACGGATCGAGCAGGGCGTTGCGCAGCGTCGTCTCCTCGAGAAGCGAGACGAGACGCGAGAGGCGCTCGCGCGAGATCGTCTGGCGCGTCTTCGCCGGCGCGTCCTTCTCGTCTCCGCTCTCGGCGACGAGCGCGATCTCGACCACGCGACCGCCGAGCAGCGTGACGCCATCCGGGTGCAGCTCCGCGTTGTGCACGTCGTCGTCGAGCAGCTCACGGCGCAGGCCGAGTCCATCCGGGCCGGCGACGACCGGGTTCTCCACCAGGAAACCGCGGGAGATCCGCACACGCTGCTCGCTGGCATTCGCGATCGTCTCGCGCACGAGCAGTGACGCGCGCTCGCCCGACGCCGTGTCCGGATACCGGGTCGCGGCGGCCTGGAGGATCGAGAGCCGCGCGTCGCGACGCTTCTGCTTGTCGGCGATCTCGATCGACTGGCCGGCGGCCGCCTCGGCCAGCTCCGCCAACTGCTCGGGATCGAAGTCGGGATCCTCGGCCGCCAGCGAGTGCGCGCGTACGTAGCGCTTGCGATCGCGCTCCTGTTCGATCAGCCACGTGCGCAGCCGTTTCGCGTGCACACCGTCCGGGTAGCGCTGGAGATAGAGATCGGCCGCGAGGGCCGGACCCTTCGTCTCGGGCGGCGCCATCGCCGTCTGCAGCACGCGCCACGGGATGCCGCCGAGCACCGGGACGAGCGTCGGCGCTTCGAGCAGCCACTCGACGCTGAGCGGCAGGTCGCGATCGCGCGGGCCGGTCGCGAGCGGACCGAGCGCGAGGCCCGCCGCCGTCTTGCGCGTGTCGCTGCCCTGGGCCGCCTCGAAGGCCTGCCACGGATTCTGCGCGGGCGATTCGACGAGCGTGCGCGCGTGTCGCGCCATCGGGTGCGTGGCCGGATCGTCGGCGGCGAGCGCCGCGAGCGCGTGCCACATCTCCTCTTCTTCGAGCGCGTTGGCGCGCGCGAAGCGGGCCGCATTGGCCAGCGATCCTTCCGCGTCGTCTTCGAGCAGCGCGTCGCTCGCCGCGACGACGTCGCCGTCCGGCAGCAGTAGCGCGAGGAGCAGATCGCGGGTGTGCGGATTGCCGAGATCCGGCAGCGGATCGGAGCTGGCCTCGAGGCCGCGGGCGCGCCGCGCGTCCTTGCTCTCGATGCGCTCCTCGGCGGTGTCGCGCAGCCGCCGGGTGCGCGAGTCGTCGGGCGCATAGCGGAGCGAGCGCTCGGCGAGCAGCAACGCCAACTCGTCCTGGTTCCGCTCGAGCGCTTGCTCGGCTGCGCGCCGGCTGCGGCGCTGTTTGGTCTCGAACCACTTCCGGTTCATCGACTCGATCTTTGCGATCAGCTTCTGGGCTTCGGGTGTCTCGGGATGCGTGTCGACGTACTGCTTCCAGTGGACGAGCGCCTGCCGCTCCTGCAGGCTGATCGGGTCGTCGAGGTGCTCGGCGACCGCGAGCTTCACGACCGCTTGCGCGACGCGCACCGGAGCCAATACGAAGGTCAGGATCGAGCGGCCCATCGCCTCGGCGACGGCGTTCACGGCGCGCGCCAACCGGATGCGCCGGCCGTCGCTGATGCGCTGCTTCGCGAGCAGCAGGGGATCGTCCGCGACCTCGGCCTCGAGCTGCTTGCGCAGGCCGGGATCGATCTCGCGGCGATCGAGCAGCCGGGAGGTGGCGCGGCGGTACGCGATCGCGTCGTCGCTGGTCGCGTCCACGGCGTGCTGCGCGTAGGCGGGTAGCCCGCTCGGAGGCTCTCCGGTCGCGCGCCGCAACCGCTCCGTGGTCTCGAGCGCAGCGAGCTGGCCACGCGCCTGCGCCGGTTCGGCGGCGAGCACCGCTACGGCGACGTCGTGCGCGGCCCGATCGGTGTCGTCGGGAAGGTAGGCCGCGCGCCGCCGGTCCGGATCGAGCGGCGACTGCGTAGGAACGCCGCCGCCCCCGCCGCCACAAGCGAGAGCCCCGAGCGCGAGTGCGATCGACACCGCCGCGAGTCGGCGGTGCACGGCGGGGCCGCCCGGTGCGTCAGGGTGTGAAGCGATCACGATCGACCCGCAACGTGAAGGCGAGGAACGCCTCGAGGCGCCGCGCCGCTTCCAGCTTCTCGGGCGTCCCGTCCTGGTTCGCGACGGCTTCGTAGAGCTGCGTCGCCGAATCGACCAGCTCCTGGAACGAAGCGGGATCGAACCACAGGCTCTCGGGCGGGCGCGCGCGGACATATTCCTGCGCGAGCGCCGCATACAGATCGGAGAGCTCGAGGACGTGGCGATTGCGGTTCTTCGAATCGCGATGGCGCGTCGCCACGCGCTGCAGCTCCGCCAGCCCGCGTACCTCGCCCTCCGGATCGAGCAGGCGGCGCGCGACGAAGTAGCGCGCGCGTGCCTCGTCGCTGCGTTCGACCTCTTCCTTCACCACGAACGCGAGCGGCGTGCCGGCGGCGTCGTCGCCGACGGCCTCGAGCAGCGCGACGCGGCGGTCGAACGCCGCGATCGCGGCGTCTGCGTCGGCCGGAACCGGAACGGGTTCGGGGTCGCCGATCGGCGGCCGGCCCGGCTCGAATCCCAGTTGCACCGCCTCGGCGATCGCGTCGTTCAGCGCAGCCGCGCGCAGCGCCTCTTCGCGCAGCGGACCGTCGCGTTCGGCGGCGCGTCGGTGGCTCGCGGCCGCGAGGTCGTAGGCGCGCAGCCGTTCGAGTGCGCGCGCTTTCGAGAACGAAATCACGTCGTCGAAGTGTCCCGCGCGCAGCGACTCTGCGTGCAGCCGCTCGAGGCTCTCGAGGCGGATCAACGAAGCGCGATACACGTTGCGCCCCGAGAAGTCGCGCGCCGGCTCGAAGCGGTAGGTGTCGTCCATCAAGTGGCGACGCAGCGTCGCGACGACTTCGAGCACGCTCGCGGCCGGCTGGTACTGCGGCGGCACCGGGAGCGCAGCGCGCAGCCTCACCTCGCCTTCCGCATCACGAGGGCGTTGAGCATCTTCTCGGTCGCGAGCACGGCCGCGGCGAGCTGGTCCGAATCCACCGCCAGCGTCGAGAAGGTGCCCTCGCCGCTGTCCGGGTCCTGCCAGGTGATGACGGTCTGCACCAGTGCGCCGGTCTTGCCGCCGGGCGGGATGCGCACGCGGTAGTCCGCGAGGCGCGGCAGCGCGAGGTCGAAGCGCTTCACGGCTTTGGCGAGCGCCCGCATGAACGCGTCGTAGCCACCGTCGCCGGTGGCCTTCGCGCTCGACGCCTCGCCGCGCAGCGTGACCTCGACTTCGGCCTCCGGCAGTCCGCCCGTCTCGACGACGACACGGTATCGCGTCACAGCGAGCGGCCGCTGCTCCGGCCGGTCGAGCACGTCCGCGATGATGTAGGGCAGGTCGGCGGGATCGACGCTGTGCTTCTTGTCGCCGAGCTCGACGACGCGCGCGAGCACGCGCGCCCGTTCGCTCTCGGTCAGCTCGATGCCGAGCGCCTTCAGGTTGTGCACCAGCGACGCCTTGCCCGCGAGCTTGCCGAGCGCGTACTGGCGCGCCCGGCCGAAACGCTTCGGCGCGAGCCGGTTGGCGTAGAGATCGCCCTTGGCGTCGCCGTCGGCGTGGATGCCGCCGGTCTGCGTGAAGACGTCGCGGCCGACGATCGGCGCGTTCGAGGCGACGGTCTTGCCGCTGAAGGTCTCGACCAGCCGCGAGACGCTGACCAGCTCCGCCTCGACGACGCCGGTGCGCAGACCGGTGTGATCGTGCAGCGCGGCCACGACTTCCGCGAGTCGCGTGTTGCCGGCGCGCTCGCCCATCCCGTTGACGCTGGTGTGGACGCCGCGCGCCCCGGCGCGCGTCGCCGCGAGACAGTTGGCGACCGCCAGCCCGTAGTCGTTGTGGGCGTGGAACTCGAAGACGACGTCGCGCCAGGTCGAGGTCATCAGCCCCACGTAGCGCTCGGTCTCCTCGGGCGAGAAGGCGCCGAGCGTGTCGGGCAGGTAGATCCGCTCGACCGGGACTTCGCGCAGCATCTGCACCATCGCGAACACGTAGTCGAACGAATCGCGGACGCCGTTGGACCAGTCTTCGAGGTAGACGTTGACGGCGACCTTCGCGCGATGCGCCGTGAGGATCGTGTCGAGTACGCGCTTTCTGTGCTGTTCGGGCGTCTGGCGCAGCTGCTCGCGGCAGTGCTTCTCGGACCCCTTCGTCACCAGAATCATGACGCGGCCGCCGACGCCCTTGATCCAGTCCACCGAGAGATCGACGTCGCAGTAGCCCATGATTTCGACGCGATCCGCGACGCCTTCCTTGCGCGCCCAGGCCGCGACGCGGCGGGCCGCCATGCGCTCGCCCTCGGAGACGCGCGTCTGTGCGATCTCGATGCGATCGACGCGCACTTCGGTCAGCAACATCCTCGCGAGCTGCAGCTTCTCGGCCGGCGTGTACGAGACGTCGGGCGTCTGCTCGCCGTCGCGCAGCGTCGTATCCATCACCTGGATGCGGTTCGAGGGGGCTTGGCTCTTCACGGGCGCGTGAGGCTCGCAAACCGGGGCCGGATGGCAACTGCGTGCACTTGCAGAACGGGCTCGCCCTTGCAGGAATGGCGAGAAGACGGACCCTGCGCCGATGCCCGAGACGCTTCCGGACACGCGCAGCTTCGTGGTGGACGCCGCCGACGCGGGCCGCCGCCTCGACGTGTGGCTCGCCGAGCGTCTCGGCGTGGGGCGGGCCGCGGTGCGGCGGCTGCTCGAACGCGGCCTCGTGCGCGACGCCGATCACGCGCTCGAACGCCGCGACAAGGCCACGGCTCTCGAAGCGGGCCGTCGCATCGAAGTGGTCGCCTTCGCGGCGCCGGACGATCGCCGCGCGATCGCCGAGCCCGACGCGCCGCTCGCAGTCTGCGCCGAAGGCCCGGGCTGGATCGCGGTCGACAAGCCCGCCGGCGTGCCGGTGCATCCGCTGCGCGACGACGAGACCGGTACGCTGCTGAACGCG
>JALOQG010000251.1 GCA_025453505.1 Myxococcota bacterium
GCTGCTCGATCCCGGCAGCGAGACGGGACTCGAGACAGTGCTCGCGCGCTGGGGCTTCGACCTGCCCGACGCGGTCGTCGTGGATCCGGCGTCGGGCCCCGTCGAAGGCGATCCGCCCGGCGTCAATCCGATCGCCTTCCAGTTCGCGTCGCACCCGATCACGCAGGGGCTCGACGCCACGCGCATGATCTTCTTCCGCAAGGCGCGCCCGGTCCTCGCCGCGCGCAAGCCGCAGCCCGAGGACGACCTGCGCGCGCTGGTGTTCGCGAGCCGGCGGTCGTGGCTCGCGCCCAACGCGTCTGCCGTGCAGCGGGGCGCGGCGCCCGAGCGGCCCGCCGAGATCGAAGAAGACTACTGGCCGCTGCTCTCGGTCGGCCGCTTCCCGCGCCGGCTCGAGGACGGCCGCCCGGTCGAGGCGCGCATCGCCGTGTTCGGCGACGCGGACTTCGCCGCCAACCGTTCGCTGCGCGCGCTCTACAACCTGGACCTGCTGATGAACACGCTGCACTGGGCGGCGCAGCGCGAGGACGCGATCACGCTGCGGCCCAAGACGTTGACGCCGGATCAGTACCCGCTCACGCCGCAGCAGTCGCTCGACATGCTCTACGGCGTCGGCCTGCTGATCCCGCAGCTCTGCCTCGCCGCCGCCGCCTTCACCTGGTGGCGAAGGCGGAGCGGCTAGCCGAGCTACTTCTTGGCGCCGGGGCCGGGCGGCTTGGTCGCGAGCGCGATGCCCTTGGCGCCCGCCTCCTGCGCCACGTCGAGGACGTTGACCGCCGAACCGAGCACGACTTCGCGGTCGCCGCGCAGGATCACGATCTTGTCCTTGGCCTTGGCGAGCGCGGCTTCGAGCGCGGGCTTGAGCTGCTCGCTCGTCACCACCGTGCCGTCCACCGCGATCTCGTCGGCGGAGGTCAGCGTGACGGTGACACCCGCCGGCGTCTCGCTCGCGATCGCCGAACTCGGCAGATCGACTTCCTTGCCCTGACTCGAGATCACCGACGTGGTGACCATGAAGATGATCAGCAGCACCAGGAAGATGTCGGTCAGCGGCGTGATGTTGATCTCGGCGACGATGTCGTCGCCGGTCATCTCGTCGGCGCTAGGCAGGGAGTGGATGGCCACGGCCGACCTCCGGTGCGTTGCCACGGGTCTCGATCGGCTGCGTCGACGACTCGACGTAGAGCAGGGCCTGCACGAGCCGTTCGCAGGCGCGCGCGAAGCCGTTGCCGATCAGGCCGATCTTCACGTTCAGGTAGTTGTAGAAGGTGAGCGCGATGATCGCGACGCCGAGACCGACCGCGGTCGCGATCAGCGCTTCGGAGATGCCCGCCGCCACGACCGCGAAGCCGCCCGATCCTTCGACCGCGATCTGGTGGAACGCCTTCATGATGCCGACCACCGTGCCGAAGAGGCCGATGAACGGCGCCAGCGATCCGATCGTGCCGAGAATCCACAGCGAGCGGCGCAGCTCGCTCAGCGTCTCCTGCCGCGCGGTGCCGAGGATCCGCTCGAGATCCTCGAGCGCGATGTTCTTCCACGCGAGACCTTCGCGGAAGATCTGCGCGATCGGGGTGTCGTTCGTCTTGCAGAGCGCGGTGGCGGTCGGCAGATCGCGCTTGCCGAGCGCCTCGACCACGGCGCGCGTCACCTCGCGCGTCTGCTTCTCGATGCCGCGGTAGCGCAGGAAGCGCTCGATCGTCACCGCGACCACGAGGATCGAGCAGAGGCCGAGCGGCACCGTGGTGAGCCACCCGTCCTGGAGCATCCTGGCAAACGTCGCCATGTCCATCTCAGCGTTCCTCACATCGTCGGTAGGATTCAGCGAGCATCTTATCCGAATCGCGCGTCGCGATTCAAACACCATCACGCGCGCGTTGACACTGCGAGGGCGCGCAGTCTAGGATCGCGGCGCATGGAGAAATCGCGAACGATGACCGAGGCTTCCGTGCTTTCGCGAGTGCCGAGAGAGCGTCACCGAAGCGGCATGACGGACGCATGTCGGGATCGCACGCCGGCAGGTCTCGGGAAGCGATCGCGCAGCGCGCGAAGCCAAGTGCCGGGCCGGCATCGAAGCGCACGAGCGCGCAGCTCGTCATCCTCTTCGCGCAATGCGTTCGCAACCGTGAAGTAGATCCGAAGCAGGCGAGTCGCAGTCCAAGATGAAGCAGCAAGCCGCCATCCTCGGGATCCGCCGCCGCACACCGCGCGCGACGCCGCTCAGCCGACTCAAGCTGGGCGCCGCCGCGCGTTCGGGAGCCCAGGCGACGCTGGCCTTCCCGGGCATCGAGATCCCCGAGCCGGAAGGCCGCGGCCGCCGCTCCTCGGCCCTGGCGGTCGCCCTCGGCCTGCATCTGGCGATCGCCGCTTCGCTGCTCGCCGTCGTTTGGCTCACGCCGCCGAAGGAAGAGGACGAGGTGATTCCGATCGAGCTGGTGGAGCTGCCGCCGCCCCCGCCGCCGCCTCCGCCCGTGATCGAGAAGCGGCCTCCGCCGCCACCGCCCGCACCGGCGCCGAAGCCTGCGCCCCAGATCGCCAAGCCCGCGCCCGCGCCAGTACCGGCTCCGAAGCCGGCCGAGCCGGCGCCCGCGCCGAAGGCGCTCGCGGAGCGCCGCAGCGTCAACTTCGCGCCGTCCGCCCAGGCCGTCGCGCCGCAGATCGTGAACCCTTCGGTCGTGCAGCAGGCGAGTCCGACGCTGAACGCCAAAGCGCTCGACGTGAAGGCGCTCGACTCGGTGGCCGCGCCGCGCGAGATCCAGACCGCGTCGGTCGCCGTGCAGACGGTGGAGGCAGTGACGAACGTCTCGGCGCCGTCGGCGGCGCCGCGCAATCTCGATCTCGGTCAGGCCGTCGCACCCGCGCTGCGCGGTCCGGTGACGGGGCAAGGGGGCCCCGCCGGCGCTTCGGTCGGCCCGAAGGCGGTCGCGGGCGCGAAAGGAAACAGTGTCGGCACCGGCAGCGTCGTCCGCAGCGGCGACGGCTCCTCGGTGCGCGAAGGCGTCGTCACCGGCCGCGACGTACTCGGCAGTCCGGACGGCGAGCGGCTCGCGAACGTCAACACGCAGGTCGGCTCGGGCAATCTGCGCGGCCCGGGCGGCGAAGGCACGACGCTCGGCGGCAGCGCGCCCGACTGCGACCAGCGTCCCGAGGTCAAGGCGTATCGCGAGCAGGTGCGGCAGCGCACGCTCGCGCGCTGGGTCGCGCCGCCGAGCATGACCAGCGGCGCGAAGGCGACGCTCGCGTGGAAGCTCGATCCGGCCGGCTCGGCGACGAGCGTCCAGCTCGTCAACGCCTCGAACGGCGAAGTGGGCAACAGCGTCGTCAACGCGCTGCGCGCGGCGTCGCCGTTCCCGCCGATGAACGACCGCGTCCGGTGTCTCGCGAACCGCAAGCTGACCGGCACCTTCCTGCTGACGCCCGAAGGCTGAGGCGCGAGTTGCAGCGACTCGCCTGCCTCGCCGTCGTCCTCGCCGCCTCGACGCCGCTCGCCCCGGGCGCGGCTCGCGCGCAGTCCGCCGACGCCGGCAAGAAATGCCCGCCCGTCGAGCTCCTCTACGACGACAAGGAGGAGCTGGCGGAGAAGCGCGCCGACAACGACAAGGACTGCCGCATCGACGAGATCGTGAAGTACCAGGGCGGCAAGCCGGCGCGCGCGGAGAAGGACACGAACGGCGACGGCCGCATGGACACGATCGTCACCTACGACGCGGCCGGGCAGCCCGCGAAACAGGAACGCGACACCGACGGCGACGGCAAGCCCGACGAGATCGTCGAGTTCGCAGCCGGCAAGCCGGCGGTGCAGATCGCCGACGCGAACCGCGACGGCAAGCCCGAAGCGACGCTGCGCTTCGACGCCGCCGGCCAGCCGCTCTCCGAAGAAGCCGACACCAACGCCGACGGCAAGATCGATCGCTGGGTCACGTACCGCGACGGCAAGCGCGTGCGTGCCGAAGAGGACACGAACGCCGACGGCAAGCCCGACGCACGCGCCGAGTTCGACGCCGCGGGCCGGCCGGTCCGCGAAGAACAGGACACCAACGCCGACGGCAAGATCGACGCCGCGATCGTGTACCAGGACGGCGTCAAGGTGCGGCTCGAAGAGGACACCAACGCCGACGGCCGCTTCGATCTCGTCACCCGCTTCGAGGACGGCAAGCCGGTGGCGCGCGAGGCCGACACGACCGGCGACGGCAAGCCCGACACGACGTCGAAGTTCAAGGGCGGCGTCGAGCAGGTGCAGTCGCGCGACGCGAACAAGGACGGCAGGCCCGAGTTCGTGGCGGAATTCGACGCGCAGGGCAAGGTCGCGCGCGAGCAGCACGACACGAACGCCGACGGCCGCTTCGACCTCGTCCGCACCTTCCAGGCGGGCGTCAAGGTGCGCGAGGAGAAGGACGCGGACGGCGACGGCGAGCCGGAACTCGTGATCGAGTTCCAGAACGGCGAAGCGGCGCGCTCCGAGGCCGACACCGACGGCGACGGCAAGCCGGACACCTTCGTGACCTTCGCCGACGGCGCGAAGGTGAAGCAGGAAGAGGATCGCAACGCCGACGGGAAGATCGACGCCGTCTACGAGTTCGGAGCGGGCGAGAAGCTCGCCGCCGAACGCGTGGACGAGGACTTCGACGGCGTCTTCGAGACCACCGGCACCTACCAGGCCGGCCAGCTCCAGAAGCGCGAGAGCCTCGGCAAGAGCGGCAAGCCGACGCGCGTCGAAGTGCGCGGCGAGGGGCGCCTCCAGCGCGTCGAGATCGACGAGGACGGCGACGGCCGCGTCGACTTGTGGAACTTCTACGACCCGCAGGAGCGGATGGAAAAGCAGGAGCAGGACCGGGATCGCGACGGCCGCGTCG
>JALOQG010000021.1 GCA_025453505.1 Myxococcota bacterium
AGAAGCTGGGAGCGGAGCACCGCTTCGAGACGCGCTTCGCGGCGGGCGGGCGCGTCGCGGACGGCGTGCTGCACGGCGATCTGCTCGTGCAGGGCTCGGGCGATCCGTACTTCGTGGACGAGAACGCGCTCCTGGTGTTGCTCGCGCTGCGCGAGGCCGGCCTCGCGCGCGTCGCAGGCGACGTCGTCGCGCGCGGTCCGCTGCTCTTCAACTGGGAGACGCAAGGCGCGGCGGCGCGACTCGAACGCGCGCTCGCCGGCGGCGTTTCGCCGGCGGCGTGGGCGGCGGTGAAGACGAGTGCAGGCGTCGCGGGCGCGCGCGCACCAGGACTCGCGTTCGCGGGCGCGGCGCAGGCGAGCGCGGGCGGCGCGACGCCGCTCGTCGTGCATCGCTCGCAGCCGCTGGTGCCGCTCGTCAAGGCGCTCAACGGCTTCTCGAACAACATCTTCGCGCCGTTCGCGCAGGCGGCGGGCGGGATCGCGGAAGTCGAGGCGATCGCGAAGGCCCGCGTGCCGGCGGCGTTCCGCGACGAGATCATCCTCGGCGACGGCGCGGGCGCGAACCCGCGCAACCGGCTCTCGCCGCGCGCCGCGGTCGCGATCACGCGCGCGCTGCAAGAAGAACTCGCCAAGAGCGGTCACGACCTCGCCGACGTATTGCCCGTCGCCGGCATCGACGACGGCACGCTGCGCAACCGCCTCGCGGGCCCCGGCGAACTCGGCCACGTCGTCGGCAAGACCGGCACCTACGGCGACTACGGCGCGTGCGCGCTCGCCGGCGCGCTGCGCACGCGCGATCGCGGCATCGTCTATTTCGCGATCCTCAACCACCGCATCTCGATCGAGCCGGCGCGCAAGCGGCAGGACGCCTTCGTGCGCGCGCTGCTCCGCTCGCTCGACACCGAACGGTGGGAGTACGTCCGCGACGAGGCGCCCGCCTTCACGCGGGCGCAGGTCGTGTCCGCTGCGCCGCGCGAGTAGCGTTGCGCGCGGCTGCGTCGCGATCCTCGCGGCGATCGGTCTCGGCTGCGGCGAGACGCGGCACGGGATGCCGGTGCCGGATACGGTCTCGGCGCCGTGGCGCGAGATCCTGCCGCAGATGCATGGCGCCTTCGCGCCGGGGGCGCCTGCGGCGGACGACGTCGAAGGCTGGCGCGAACGGCGGGCGCAGCGCGCGACCGTGCTGCGCGCGTCCGTGGACGCGGCGCTCGCACGCTTCGAGCCGGCGCTGCGCGAGCGCACGATCGCGGGCGTCCCCGTGCTCGAGATCGTGCCGCGCGGCGCACGGGCCGACGATGCGCGCGTCGTCGTGCACCTGCACGGCGGCGGCTACACGAACGGCGCGGCGCGGACCAGCCTGCCGATCAGCGCGCGCCTCGCCGACGCGACCGGCGTGCGCGTGCTCTCGATCGAGTACGGGCTCGCGCCCGAGCAGCGCTGGCGCGCGACGATCGAACAGGTCGTCGCAGTGCTCGCGGCCCTGCCGGGCGCAGGCCATCCGCTCGAACGCGTCGCCGTGTATGGCGAGTCCGCGGGAGGCGGACTCGCGGCCGGCGCGCTGCTCGCGATGCGGGACCGCGGCCTCGGCCTGCCCGCCGCGCTGCTGCTGCTCTCGCCGTGGGCGGACGTCACGGACCGCGGCGACACGTCGATCACTCTGCGCGACGCCGAGCCGGTCTTCCGCTACGACGCGCATCTGCGCTCGGCCGCGCTCGCCTACGCCGATCCGGCCGACCAGCGGCATCCGCACGTGAGCCCGGTGTACGGCGACTTCTCGAAGGGCTTCGCGCCGACGCTGATCCAGGGCGGCACGCGCGAGCTCTTCCTCTCCCACTTCGTGCGGCTCTACCGCGCGATCGACGCGGCCGGCGGCACGGCGGTGCTGGATCTCCACGAGGGCATGCCGCACGGATTCGCGTCGATGGCGCCCACCTCGGACGAGAGCGCCGCGGCCTTCGACCGGGCGCAGCGATTCCTCGCCGAGCATCTGACGCGCTGAAATCTTCGCGTGACCCCGCGGCCGGGTAGGGCATCCTACGCGCGGGGCCCGGAGAACGGGCTCTCATCAAAGGAGCTCGCATGAAGACTTCCAAGTTCGGAGCGCTGGCCGCCGGCGCGGTGCTCGGCCTCGCCAGCGCGTTCGTGGCGGCGCCCGTGGCAAACGCCGAGGACGCCAAGGCTTGCTACCGCCCCTCCTGTGGCACCAGCGTGAAGGGTCACGAGGGCAAGTGCGGCGGCACGAAGGTCGACGCGCTCACCGACCAGGCCGCCTGCGAGGCCGCCGGTGGCGCCTGGACCACCGAAGCCGACGCCGCGAAGTTCAAGAAGTAGGAACGCGCCGGGCCTGGCGCTGCGACGCGCCGGGCCCGGCCTTCCACGACGTGACGCTCGCGACATGACCTTCGCGACATGACCTTACCGACATGACATGGTTCGGCGTCGGCTGGCGCTCCGTGCACGCGGACGCGATCGAAGCACCCGGCGCGACCGACGCGGTCGACTGGTTCGACCGGCTCGTACGCCTGCGCCGCGATCACCCGCTCGCGCTGCACGGCGTGCATCTCTCGATCGCCGGCGACGCGCCGGTCGATTCGCCGTACCTGCGCGACCTGCGCGACCTCGCCGACGCGCTCGATCCCGCCTTCGTCAGCGACCACCTCTGCTGGACGTCGCGCGGCGGGCATCTCAGCCACGATCTCCTGCCGATCGCCTACACCGAGGAGGTGCTGGCGCACGTCGCAGCTCGCGTGGACGCCGTGCAGGAGCGGCTCGGACGGCGCCTGCTGCTCGAGAACGCCTCGGCGTACGTCGCGTTTCGCGCAGACGCCGTCGACGAGGCGGACTTCTTCGCCGCGCTCTGCCGCCGTACCGGCTGCGGGATGCTGCTCGACGTCAACAACCTGTACGTCAACGCGATGAATCTCGGCGTCGATCCCGCGACGTATCTCGCGGCGATCCCGGCCGACGCCGTCGGCTATCTGCACGTAGCCGGCCACGCCGTGCTCGCCGACGTCCGCATCGACACCCACGACGCCCCGGTCCCCGATGCCGTGTGGGATCTGTATGCGCGCGCGACGGCGCTCTTTCCGCACGCGCCCGTGATCCTCGAGCGCGACGACCGGATTCCACCGTTCGCCGCGCTGGTCGAAGAGCTGGCGATCGCGCGCGCGCGACACGCATCCGCGCACGCGACGGCGCCTACGACCGCCGCGACGCGATCCGCGCCGGCGCCGGCGCGCTGGGACGCCGTGCAGAAGGAGTTCTTCGAGCGCGTCGTCGACAAGCCGCTCGGTTTCGACCACGCGGGCGTCGAGACGCTGCTCGACGACGCGCGCCCGGTGCGCGCCGCGCGCGGTATGCGCGTCTACAGCGACGCCTACACGGTCGGCCTGCGGCGCGCGCTCGCGACGAACTTCCCGACGCTCGCACGCGCGCTGCGCAGCGACGACTTCGACGCGCTCGCCGCCGCGTACCTGCGCGCGCATCCGCCGCGCAGCACCGCGTTCCACGAGCTGGGCGCCGCGCTGCCCGCCTTCCTGCGCGAGCACCCGCTCGCCGCGTCGTATGCCGTCGCGCGCGACGCGCTCGCCGACGTCGCCGCGCTCGAGCAGGCGCAGCTCGAGGCGCAGTTCACGAGCGTCGCGACCGCCGCGACGGCCCTCGCGGCCGAGGATCTCGCCGCGATCCCGGCGGACGCCTGGGATGCCGCGCGCTTCTCGTTCCGCGCGGATCTCCGCATCGTGCGGGCGAGCCACGACGTGCTGCCGGCGGTCGAAGCGGGCGCACGCGGAGACGATCCGCCGCGTCCGCACTCCGTCGCGTCGGCGTGGCTCGTGTACCGCGTCGGCGCCAAGGTGCGCAGCGAACCCTGCGACCCGGATGCGGCGTTCGTGCTCGACCGGCTCGTCGACGGCGCGAGCTTCGGTGCCGCGTGCGAAGCGCTCATGACCCGGCGCGATGACGCGACGGAAGCAGACGCGGCGGCGATCGCCGTGCGCGCGATCGCCGCCGGCTGCGAGCGTGGAATCGTGACCTCGGTTTCGCTCTAGCCGCTGGCCGGCGGCGGCGCCTCGGGCGTCAGGCGGTCGATCTTCTCCCAGAGCGCCTGCGTCTCCGCGGCGTCGAGCGTTCCGTCGAGGAGCGCGCCGGGCAGCCAGACGACCGTCTCGCGCAGCACGCCCGCGTCGAAGCGGCCCTCGCGCAGCGCCGTGATCGTCGTGTCGATCTGCGCCGCGGCGGCGTCGCGCGTCTCGCGCGGCACGGCGGATTCGAGCGCGACGCGCGCCTGCTGGATGCCCGCTTCCGCGGCGCGGGCCGCCAGCGAGGCGCCCTGCCAGAAGGCGACCGCCGCGAGCGCCACGAGCCCGATACAGGCCGCAGCGACGACTCCGATCGCAGCGAGGATCCATTTGGCCATCGTCGTTCCTCCCTTGGCGAGGAACCTAGGACCGCGAGGATCGCGTGTCGCAGAGATTGTTTGCGCTCGATCGATCGGCGAAACGGAAGCGAGGGGCGCGCGATCGGCCCGGCTCGCGCATCATGGGCGCTCCTTGCAATCAACCGGAGGTCGCGACGTGGAACGCGTGCGGGTCGGCGAGATCGAGATGGCGTACGAGGAGCACGGAAGCGGCGCGCGGCCGTTCGTGCTGGTCCACGGCTTCACCGGCTCGCGCGACGACTGGCGCGAGATGCTGCCGCGGCTCGCGGCGCGCGGCCGCACGATCGCGCCGGATCTGCGCGGCCACGGCGACACCACCAACACGGGCGACGCCGCGACCTACGACTTCGACCAGCTGGCGCGCGACGTGATCGGCCTGCTCGACGCGCTCGGCATCGAGCGCTGCGATCTGCTCGGTCACTCGATGGGGGGCATCGTCGCGCAGATCGTCACGCTCGCGCATCCCGGCCGCGTCGCGTCGCTGGTGTTGATGGACACCGGCTGCGAGCCGATCCGCCGCGAGGTACGCGCCTACTTCGAGATGGCCGGCAAGATCGCGCTCGAATCGGGCATGCAGACCTTGTACGAAGTGATGCGCGGCACGGCGGAGCGCACGACGCCTTCGCCCGCCGTCGCGCGCGCGATCGAGCGCATGGGGCCCGAGACGCATTGGGCGCGCATCCGCGCCAAGGTGCTCGCGATGGATCCCGTGGCGTTCGCGACGCTCGGCCTGCGCCTCACCGACTATCCCGCGCTGACGAGCCGGCTCGGCGCGATCCAGTGCCCGACGACGGTGCTGGTCGGCGCCGAGGACGCGCCCTTCGTCGCGACGTCGAAGACGCTGGCGGAGCGCATTCCGGGGGCACGGCTCGTCGTGATCGGGGACGCCGCGCACTCGCCGCAGCTCGAGAATCCGGACGCGTGGTTCGCCGCGATCGACGCGCATCTCGCGTCGGCGCGCGCGACGGCCTGAGCGGATCGCGCTCGACGCCACCGCGCGAGGCCGCTACTCCCGACGCATGGATGCGAACGCGCGCCGGCTCGCTGCGCTGAACGTCGTCGGCGGTCTCGCCGTGCTGGCGAGCTACGCGTGGGGTGTCGTGCTGTCGCCGGCGCTGCGCACGGGCCTGTGGGGCGGCGTGCCGGAGACGCTGCGCGGCGTCTACACCGCGAACATGCTGCTCGCCGCGGCCGGCTACTTCCCGTTCGCGTTCCTGCTGATCTTCCGCGCGCCGCGCGATCGCCTGCGCGTCGAGGCAGGTGTCGGACCGGGTCTCGTCTTCGCACTCTTCGCGCTCGTGCTGATCCCGTCGGCGCTGTGGCTGCCGCTGACCGCGCGCATGATCGAGACGCCGGGCGACGCGACGTGGCTCGCGATCCGCCTCGTTCTCTTCGCGGTCGGCGTGGGCTCGACGGGCCTGCTCGTCGTGCTGGCGCGCATCGCGCGATCGCGCGGCGGCGCGCTCGCATGGGCCGCGGCACTCGGCGCCATCCCGTTCTGGACGCAGACCGCGATTCTCGACGCGCTGGTCTGGCCCGCCTACTGGCGCTGATCGTCCGCGGGCGCCGCGCGCGACGTCACCGAGAAGAGCCAGATCTCGCCGGCCGGCCGGCTCGGGTACTTCGCCTCCGCGACCTTGCGCACGGCGGCCTGCACCGCGGCGTCGTCCACCTTCGCAGCTGCACCGGGTAGCGCTTGCCGTCGATGCGCAGCACCGCGCGCCCGTCTTCGAGCGCGACGCGATGCCAGGTCTTGCCGGGCGGGAACTCGGCCGCCGCCGGGATGTAGGCGCGGCCCTCGTGCACGAGGATCCAGGTGGTGCGCGAGGTCGACTGGGAATCGAGCTGCATCTCGATCTCTGCGACGCCGGTCGCGAAGGCCCAGTCGCCGACCGGCTGCGTCACGAACGGCCCGCTCGCGAGCTTGCCGCCCGGCAGCGGCCCGAGCGGACCGTCGGCGTAGCGCGAGCTCAGCACCACGGCGCCGGCCAGCAGCGCGAGGGCGGCCGTGAAGCGGATCAGCCAGCGGAGCAGAAGCATGAGACCCTCCTTCGGGACACTCCGCGCATGGTGACACAACCGGCGGCCGGCCCATCGCCGCGGGCGTGCGGCGCGCGCGTCCACCGCGCGCGAGTTGCTAAGGTCGCCGCATGCCCGGACCGCGCTCGGCAATCGTCGGATGGATCGTGGGACGCTTGACGCGCATGCGCTTCCCCGTCCTCTTCGCGCTCTCGGCCGCGCTCTTCGCCGTCGATCTCGTCGTGCCCGACGTGATCCCGTTCGCGGACGAACTCCTGCTCGGTCTCGCGACGGCGATCTTCGCGACCTGGAAGAAGCGCCGGCACGAGGCCGCGCTCGCGCGCGACGCCGCAGCGGGCCCGACGCCGTCGTAGCTTGCGACGCTCTACGGCGTCACGATCGGAAAGAGCCCGTCGGGCGAGTCGAGCAGCGAGAAGAACGAGAGCAGCTCGAGGCGGCTGCCTTCGACGGCGAGATCGTCGGAGAAGAGCATCTCGCGCAGGCCCGCCTGCTGCGTCGCGACCTTCACGAGGAAGTCGCGCGTCAGCCTCACCGTGGCGGCGGCGTTCGGGTCGGCGTCGCGCTGGCGCGCGTGCAGCACCGAGTCGTCGAGCGAGAGCACCCAGTTCTCGCCGAGATCGGTGAAGGTGAAGTTCAGCCGCAGCGACTTGCCGTCGGCCTTGGGTCCGTTCAGGCGCGACGCCATCGCCTCGAAGAAGGCATCGGCCGGCAGATGGCGCAGCACCTCGGTCGCGGCTGCGGCGCTGGGCGGCCGCGCGGTGATGCCGTGGCGCAGCTCGTGCGCGCCGGACAGGTAGACGTCGCGCCAGGGCCCCGCCTCGGCCTGGTAGCCGAGCTGGTCGTAGGCGTCCGCGAGTAGCGCGCGCGCGTCCCGGTTCTTCGGATCGGCGAACACGACGTGGTTCACGAGCGTCGCGACCCAGCGGTATTCGCCGCGGTCGTACGCTTCGCGCGCGCGGCGCAGCACTTCGGCGGCGCCGCCCATCGCGTCGACGTAGCGGGTCGCCTCCTCCACGGGCGGCAGCGGATCGAGGTTGGCGGGATTCGCGTCGTACCAGCCGAAGTAGTTCTGGTACACCGCCTTCGCGTTGTGACGGATCGTTCCGTAGTAGCCGCGCACCGCGAAGTAGCCCGCGAGCGAAGCCGGGAACTCGAGCTCTTCGGCGATCTCGCGCGGCGTCGCGCCGCCGTTCGCGAGCCGCAGCGTCTGGTCGTGCAGGTACTTGTACGCGTCGCGGTGCTTCGCGAGGTGCGCGAGCGAGCGCTCGTTGCCGAACACCGGCCAGTGGTGACTCGCGAATGCGACCTCGGCGTCGCCGAAGCGCGTGATCGCGTCGTCGAGGTAGCCGCTCCAGAGCAGGGCGTCGCGCACCTTCGCGCCGCGCAGCGTGTACAGGTTGTGGAGCGTGTGGGTCGCCAGCTCGGCGGAGCAGAACGCCTTCTTGTCGGGCAGGTAGAAGGTCAGCTCCGCCGGCGCCTCCGAGCTCGGCGCGAACTGGAACACGAAGGGGACGCCGTCGATCGTCATCTCCTGCGGCGTGCGGTCGACGAGATCCGTCGGCTCGACGAATCCCAGCGTGCCGATCGCGGGCGCCTTGCCGAGTCCCGTGTCGACGTGGCCGCGCGGGCTGCGCGCGAGCGGTATGCCGTACATGTACGCCGCCCTGCGTCCCATCGCGACGCCGGCCAGCACGTTCTCGCGCGTCGCCTCTTCGGTGAAGCCGTGCGGCGCGATGATGCGCAACGCCGCGCGGGCCGCGGGGTCCTCGGGCAGGATCGCCGCGACGCCGCCGAAGTGATCGGCGTGCGAATGCGTCAGGATCAGCGCGACGATCGGCGCGTCGCCGAGATGCCGGCGCGCGAAGGCGAGCGCGGCGGCCGCGGTCTCGCGCGACGTCAGCGGATCGACCGCGATCCAGCCCGTCGCGCCGCGGATCAGCGTCAGGTTCGAGATGTCGAAGCCGCGCACCTGGTAGACGCCCTCGACCACTTCGAAGAGCCCATGGATGCCGTTCAGCTTCGCCTGCCGCCACAAGCTCGGGTTGACGCTCGCGGGCGCATCGCCCGTCACGAACGCGTATTCGGCGGTGTCCCAGATCGGCCGCCCACGCTCGCCCGGACCCGCGACGAGCACCTCTTCGCTCGCGACGAGACCCCGGCGCGCGTCTTCGAAGTCCTGCGGATCCTCGAGCGGAAGCGCCCGCGCGACGGCGGCGTTCGCTTCTTCGGTGAAACGCGTCGGTGCCGAATGACCCTGCGCATCGGCGGTGCCGCCGTCGGTCGGGCGACCCGGCGCGGCCTCTTCGCGGCCGCATGCGAACGACAGGGCGAGCGCGGAAAAGACGAGAGCGGTTCGGGCGTGCATGCGGGCTCCTCTTCGGCGCGGAGGGAACCGGAGTCCGGCGCGGAGCGCCAGCCGAGTTGCTATCGATCGCGCATGCAGCGACCGGATTCCGATGCGACGGGCGCGGCGCGGCGCGTCCTGATCGTGGGCGGCGTGGCCGGCGGCGCCTCCTGCGCCGCGCGCCTGCGACGCCTCGACGAGTCGGCGTCGATCACGATCTTCGAACGCGGTCCGCACGTCTCGTTCGCCAACTGCGGCCTGCCCTACTACGTCGGCGGCGTGATCGCCGACGAGAGCGCGCTGCTCGTCGCGTCGCCCGCGCTCTTCCGCACCCGCTTCGACGTGGGCGTCGAGACGCAGACCGAGGCGATCGCGATCGACCGCAGCATGCGCTCGCTGCGCGTCCGCGACCTGCGCAGCGGCGCCACGCGCGACGAACGCTTCGACGCGCTCGTGCTCGCGCCGGGCGCCGCACCCGTGCGCCCGCCGCTTCCCGGTGTGGACCTGCCCGGCGTCTTCGTCGTGCGCAGCATCCCCGACACGCAACGCATCCGCGCGCACATCGAGGAACGCCGCGCGCGTCGCGCGGTCGTCGTCGGCGGCGGCTTCATCGGTCTCGAGATGGCGGAGAACCTGCTGCACCGCGGCCTCGCCGTCGCGATCCTCGAGAAGCTGCCGCAGCTGATGCCGCCGCTCGATCCGGAGATGGCCGCGCCGGTGCGCGCGCATCTCGAGGCGAAGGGCGTCGCGCTGCATCTCGGCGACGGCCTCGCGCGCATCGAGACTCGACCCGACGGCGGTCTCGCCGTCGTGTCGGAGGCGGGCCTGCGGCTCGCGGCCGATCTGGTGATCCTCGCGATCGGCGTGCGCCCCGAGGTCGGCCTCGCGCGCGATGCGGGTCTCACGCTCGGCGCGCGCGGCGGCATCGCCGTCGACGCACGCATGCGCACCAGCGATCCCGCCATCTGGGCCGTCGGCGACGCGGTCGAAGTGCGCGACGTCGCGACCGGCGCCGACGTGATCGTGCCGCTCGCCGGGCCGGCGAACCGCCAGGGTCGCATCGCGGCCGAGGCGATCGCGGGCCGGACGACGCAGTTCCGTGGCGTGCAGGGAACCGCCGTGGTCGGCGTGCTCGGCATGACGGTCGCCGCGACGGGCGCGAGCGAGAAGTCGCTGCGCCGCGCCGGCCGCAGCGACTTCGCCAAGGTGTATCTGCACCCGGGCCATCACGCCGGCTACTACCCCGGCGCGCAGCCGATCCACGTCAAGCTGCTCTTCTCGACGCCGGACGGACGCATCCTCGGCGCGCAGGCGATCGGCACCGAGGGCGTGGACAAACGCGTCGACGTGATCGCCACGGCGATGCAGCTCGGCGGCACCGTCCACGATCTCGCCGAGGCGGAGCTCTGCTATGCGCCGCAGTACGGATCGGCGAAGGATCCCGTGAACCTCGCCGGCATGATCGCGGCGAACGTGCTCGCGGGAGACATGCCGCTCGCCGACTGGGAGCGCCTCGGCGCCACCGACGCGCTCGTCGTCGACGTGCGACAGCCCGCCGAGTTCGCGGCGGGCGCGATCCCCGGCGCGATCAACCTGCCGCTGCCCGAGCTGCGCGCGCGCTTCGCCGAGCTGCCGTGCGACCGGACCCTGTGGCTGTGTTGTGCCGTCGGCCAGCGCGGCTACTACGCGACGCGCTTCCTGCTCCAGCACGGCTACGACGCGCGCAACCTCTCGGGCGGCTTCACGACCTACCGAGCGCTGCGCGACGCGGCGCTCGTGCCCTGAAAGCGGCGGCTCAGCGCTGGACCGGAAGCCCGCTCGCTCGATACGCCGACATGTGTCCGGCGAGCGAGCGCACCGAGGAGAACCCGGCGCCGGCCAGCGCGGCGGTCGCCTTCGACGCGCGCGGACCCTTCTCGCAGTAGACGACGACGGGAGCGCCGCGGCGTGCTTCGATCTCGCCGATCCGCGACGCGAGCTCGTCGTGCGGAACGTTGACGGCGCCGGGCACGTGGCCCGTCGCGTACTCCTCGGGGGTACGCACGTCGAGGACGAGCGCGCCCTGCTGTGACAGCGCGAGCACTTCGTCCGGCGCGACGTCGCCGGAGGCGCCGGACTCCGCTCCGCATCCCGCCGCGAGCGACGCCAGCACGAGAAACGCCGTGCGCTTCACGATCCCTCCGCGCCGCGCGTCGCGATGCGGTGTGCGAGGACGGCGGCGAACATCGCGGCGACGAAGACGAACACCGACGTCGAGCCGCGCACGAGGCTCGCGAGCGCGGGACCCGGGCACAGACCCACGAGCCCCCACCCGATGCCGAAGAGCACGGCGCCGCCGACGAGGCGCGCGTCGAGATCGCTGCGCGTCGGCCACGCGAAGCGACCACCGAGCCACGGCCCGTCCTCGCGGCGCGCCCACGCGGTGCCGACGCTCGTGACCGCGAGCCCGGCGCCCATGACGAAGATCAGCGTCGGATCCCACGCGCCCGCGACGTCGAGGAAGCCGAGCACCCGCGCGGGATCCGTCATGCCCGAGATCGCGAGCCCGGCGCCGAACACGAGACCGCAGGCGAGCGCCACCAGCGTCCTGCCCATCACGCGTTCCCGATCCAATGGCGCACGACGAACACGGTGATCGCGGCGACGGCCATGAAGGTCGCGGTCGCGACGAACGACCGGCGCGATCCGCGCGAGATGCCGCAGATGCCGTGGCCGCTCGTGCAGCCGCTGCCGATCTGCGTGCCGAGCCCCACCAGCACGCCGCCCGCGACGAGCAGCGGCGTCGAGTCGGTGATCGTCAGCGCGGTCGTCGCGGGCGCGACGAGCCCGGTGAGCCAGGCGCCGAGCGGCAACCCGAGCAGGAACGCGACGCGCCAGCCGAGATCGCCGGTCGCCGCAAAGAAGGAGCGGCCGAGGATCCCGCTGATGCCGGCGATGCGGCCGTTCGCGAGCAGCAGCACGCTGCTCGCGACGCCGATCATCACGCCGCCGAGCAGCGCCGCTCCGACGGGGACGTCTTCCATGCTTCATTCGTACCGCAAGGCCGCGATCGGATCGAGCGAAGCGGCCTTGCGCGCGGGATAGAAGCCGAAGAAGACGCCGACCGCGGCGGAGAAGAGCACGGCGCCGAACACGGCGCCCGGCGAGACGAGGGTCGGCCAGCCGGCCAGCGCCGAGACGAGCCGCGCACTTCCGATCCCGAGCGCCGCGCCCAACAACCCGCCGAGCAGCGAGAGCGCAATCGCCTCGACCAGGAACTGGAGCAGGATGTGCCGGCCCTTGGCGCCGACCGCCATGCGCACGCCGATCTCGCGCGTGCGCTCGGTCACCGACACCAGCAGGATGTTCATGATCCCGATGCCGCCGACCAGCAGCGAGATCGAAGCGACGGCGAGCAGCAGCGACGTCATCACGCGGCTCGCAGTCTGCGAGGCCTGCGCCATCTCGCCGAGGTCGCGCACCGTGAAGTCGTCGTCCTGCCCGGGCTGGATGCGATGGCGCTGGCGCAGCAGGGTCGTGATCTGTTCTTCCGCGACGCTGATCTCCGCCGCCGAGCGCGCCGTCGCGAAGATCATGTCGACGGCGCCCAGGAACTCGGTACCGAGCACGCGGCGCTCCGCGGTCGAGAACGGAATCAGCGCGACGTCGTCCTGGTCCTGTCCCCACATCGTCTGGCCCTTGCGCTGGAGCACGCCGATCACGCGAAACGGGACGTCCTTGAGCCGGATCGTCGCGCCGATCGGATCCTCGCCGGGACCGAAGAGCTCGTCGGCGACGGTGCGGCCGAGCACCGTGACGCGGTTCGCGGTGTCCTCGTCGCGCTGTCCGAAGAACTCGCCCTGCGCCATGCTCCAGCCCCGCACCGTCATGTAGTCCGGCGAGACGCCCTGCACCGACGTCGACCAGTTGCGCTCGCCGTAGACGGCCTGCGCGACCGCGCGCTTGAACCACGTGACGCCGTCGATTGCGCTCGACTCCTCGGCGATGCGCTGCGCGTCCTGCACCGTCAGCGTCGAGACGCCGCCCCAGCCGGAGCGCGCGCCGCTGCTCGTCGTCGCGCCGGGCATGACCATCAGCAGGTTGGTGCCGAGACTCTCGATCTGTTTCTGGACGGCGTAGTTCGCGCCGCGGCCGATGCTGACCATCGCGATCACCGCGGCGACGCCGATCACGATGCCGAGCGTCGTCAGCCCCGAGCGCAGCTTGTTGCGGCGCAGCGCGCGCAGCGCCGCCCGCAGCGTCATGACGAGCACCCTCATGCGCGCACCCCGGCGACCGCGACGCGCGGCGTCTGGCGCGTGTCGGAAATCACCTCCCCGTCGCGGAAGGTGATCACGCGCGCGAAGTGCGCCGCGATGTCGGGCTCGTGCGTGACGACGATCAGCGTGAGGCCCGACTCGCGCTGCAGCCGCTGGAAGATCTCGAGGATCTCCATGCTGGAGCGCGTGTCGAGGTTGCCGGTCGGCTCGTCGGCGAGGATCAGACGCGGCTGGTTCACGAGCGCACGCGCGATCGCGACACGCTGCTGCTGACCGCCGGAGAGCTGATTCGGCAGATGCTGCTCGCGCCCGGCGAGACCGACGGCGCGCAGCGCTTCGTTGGCGCGCGTCGCCTGCTCGGCCGCCGCGACACCCGCGTACACGAGCGGCAGCTCGACGTTCTCGAGCGCGCTGGTGCGCGGGATCAGGTTGAAGCTCTGGAACACGAAGCCGATCTCGCGGCAGCGCAGCTCGGCGCGTTCGTCGGCGGACGCGTTCGCGATCTCGCGTCCGCCCAGCCGAAAGGATCCCGAGGTCGGCCGGTCGAGACAGCCGAGCACGTTCATGAACGTGGACTTGCCCGAGCCCGACGCGCCCATCACGGCCACCGACTCGCCAGCCTCGATCTCGAGCGTGACGCCGCGCAGCGCTTCGACTCGCAGGTCGCCCTGCTCGTAGACCTTCCACAGGTCGCGCACTTCGATCAGCGCGGCCACCGCGGTCAGCGGCGCCGCTGCGGCTGGAACGGCGACACGGCGGGAGTCGACTCGTCGTCCGCGGCGCGTTCCATCGCGACGACCACGGCCGCGCCCGGCGCGAGATCGCCCGCCACGAGTTCGGCCCAGCGGTCGTTGCGCAGCCCGGTTTCGAGCGTGACCGCCTCGAGCCGATCGCGCGCGCCGAGCCGCCACACGACCGGCGCGTCGCCTTCCGGCGGCGGCGCGTCCGCGGGACGGAAGCGCAGCGCGCGCAGCGGCACGCGCACGACGTCGTCGCGGCGCGCCGTCGTGATCGAGACGGTCGCCGTCATGCCGGGCTTGAGCAGTAGATCGGGATTGGCGACCGCGATCACGACGTCGTAGGTCACGACGTTCTGCAGCGTCACGGGCGCGTTGCGCACCTGGACGACGCGGCCTTCGAAGCGCGCGTCGGGATGTGCGTCCACGCTGAACCACGCCGGCTGTCCCTCGTGGACGCCGCCGATGTCGGATTCGCTGACGTTCGCGTTGACCTGCATCTTGGTCAGGTCCTGCGCGATCTGGAAGAGCGTCGGCGTCTGGAAGCTGGCCGCGACCGTCTGTCCGACGTCCACGCTGCGCGAGACCACGACGCCGTCCACCGGCGACGTGATGTCGGTGTAGCCGAGGTTGATGCGCGCCTCTGCGAGCTGTGCGGCCGCCTGCTGCACGCCGGCCTGGTCGAGCGCGAGCTGGGCCTTCGCCTGGTCGAAGTCGCTGCGCGCGGTGTCGAGGTCGTTCTGCGCGATCAGGTTGCGCGCCCGCAGCGTCCGATTGCGCTCGTAGCCGAGCTGCTTCAGCGCGAGATCGGCGCGCGACTTGGCGACCTTCGCCTCCGCGTTCGCGACGTTCGCCTCGGCCTGCTGCACCTTCACCTCGAACGGACGCGGGTCGATGCGCGCGACCCTCTGTCCTTTCTGGACGGGCGAGTTGAAATCCACGTAGAGTTCGAGGATCGGGCCGGAGACGTAGGTGCCGACCTGCACGGTCGTCACCGGGTTCACGGCGCCGGTCGCCGTGACGACGACTTCGATCGGACCGCGATCGATCGCTTCGGTGACGTAACCGATTTCCGGATCGGCGCCCGCGCAGGACCACCAGAGCGCGACGGCGACGAGCGCCGCCGCGAGCGCGGCGCCGATCCAGAGGGATCGCGTGCGGGCGCGCGAGGCCGGGACGGTGGTGGCGGGCGTCGCGTTCACGGCTGCGGGAGCTCCTCGCCGATCGCCTGCTCGAGCGTGGCGACCGCGATCTGGTGATCGTAGAGCGCAGTGACGTAGTCGGCGTCGGCGCTGGTGCGCGCGCGTTGCGCGTCGACGAGTTCGATCACGTTGCCGACGCCCGTCTGATAGCGGCCTTCGGCGAGCTCGAGGTTCTCGCGCGCCTGGCCCGTCGCGCGTTCGGTCACGCGAATCGCCTCGGCGGTGCGCTCTACGTCGAGCAGCGCCGTGCGCACTTCGAGCGCGACCTGCTGGCGGAGCCGCTGCTCCTCGAAGCGCAGGCCGTGCAGCGTCGCCTTGCTTTCCGACACGCGCGAAAGCGTGAGCCCGCCGTCGAAGATCGGAACGTCCACCGCGGCGCCGACGCTCCACTGTTCCTCGAGCGGGAACTCGCTGGACGATCCGCCGTAGCTCGCGTTGCCGCGCACCGTCGGCAGGAGCTGCCGCCAGCGCTGCGCGACGTCCTGCTCCGCGGCCCGCTCCTCCGCCAGCACGGAGCGCAGCTCCGGCCGCTGCTCGTAGGCGCGTTCGAGCGCGCTGCGTTCTTCGGGCACGGAGGTGGGATCGGCGAGCACGTCCTCGAGCTCGAACGCGAGCGGGCCCTCGACGCCGAGCGCGTTCTGCAGCGTGACCTCGGCGACCGAGACGGTGTTGCGCGCGCCGAGCCGATCCAGCTCCGCCGACGCGAGCTGCACCTCCGAGCGCGTTACGTCGAGCCGCGGCGCGAAGCCCACCTCGTTGCGGCCGCGCGCCAGCGCGAGCTGCTGCTCGTTGCTGCGCACGGTCTCCTCCGCCACCTCGGCGAGACGCCGCGCCGCGAGCAGGCCGAAGTACGACTGCTTCACCTCGAGCACGATCTGCTGGCGTGTCGCGTCGGCATCGGCCGCGAGCGAATCGGTGCGCGCCTGCGCGGCGCGGATCGCGGCGAAGGTCTGGCCGAAATCGAAGAGCGTCTGCGAGAGCGACACGGATCCCTGATGGAAGTTGAACGCGTTCGGCTGCGAAACCGCGCCGCCCGCGGTGTCCGAAGGCCCGCCCGTGCGCGACGAGAAGCTCGACTTCTGGCGCGTCGTGGCCCAATCGCCCGAGAGCTGCGGCAGATAGCCGGCGCGGGCCTGGCCGACGCGCGCGCGACCCGCCTCGACTCCGGAATCCGCGGTGCCGATGCGAGGGTGCCGCGTGAGCGCGATCGAGACGCACTCGTCGAGCGTGCGGACGACGCGCGGCGTTCCGAGATCGGCGGCCTCTGCTTCGCGAAGCGCGCCGCCGAAGACGGCGACCCAGGTGAGCGCGAGCGCGATCGATCGCGTCAACGGTCCCTCGCTCGCCCCATCTGCTGCGCTTCCGCCCGGGCCCCGAGCTGGAACGAATCGTCGAGGCGCGAAGCTAGCCGCGCCATGCGCCGGTGCAAACGCGAACGCCGCCGACGCGAGTCGGGGTAGACTGCGCGAAACCACGACGCGGCGCCCGCGGCCGAGGAGAAGTGCACGATGGCCAGCACCTTGATCGAGCGCGTGATCGGCGCCGTCCGGCTCGACGCCGCGACCTACGAAGAGGTCGAAGCCGATCCGACCGCGATGACGCAGGCGATGCTCGTCGTGGTCGTGGCGTCGCTCGCGGCGGGAATCGGCGCCGGCGCCGCCGGCGCGAGCAGCGGCGGCATGCTCGGCGGTGCGATCGGCGCGGTGATCGGCTGGTTCGTGTGGTCCGCGACGGTGTATTTCGTCGGCACGCGTCTGCTGCCCGGACCGGACACGCAGGCCGATCTCGGCCAGCTGCTGCGCACGACGGGCTTCTCCGCCGCGCCGGGCGCGTTCGGCATTCTCGGCATCGTGCCCGGCCTCGGCGGCCTGATCTCGCTGGTGGCGGGGATCTGGCAGCTCGCGGCGATGGTCGTCGCCGTGCGGCAGGCGCTCGACTACGAGACGACCGGCCGCGCCGTGCTCGTGTGCGTGGTCGGCTTCCTCGCCTACCTGCTCGTGTTCTTCCTGATCCTCACGATCCTCGGCGTCGAGCCGGGCGCGACCGGTGGAATCACGGGGACACCGGGGACGGTCACTCCGTAGCGCGTGGGCTCGCGTCGTCCGCGCAGCCGAGTCCGTGGAAGGTCCGCCGCATGAAGTGGCGGTGGATCTCTTGCGGGGAGGAGCTGCCGAAGTGAGCGAATCGATCGTCCAGCAGACGGTCCGGAAGGTGCTCGCGCGGGCCGCGTTGCGCCCGGTGACCGGCATGGTCGTCGACTTCCGCACGCCGGCCGGCGAGGCGGCGCTCACGTCACCGGACGGCGTCGCCTGGCAGGTGTTCCGCAACCCGATCGCGCTCTTCGTCGGCGGCATCTCGGCGGTGATCCTCGAGTTCGCCGAGCCGCGCGTCCGCTCGGGTGTGTGGGACCACTCGACCTTCCGCACCGATCCGCTCGCGCGCATGGAGCGTACGGGGCTGGCCGCGATGGTCACGGTCTACGGCGCGCGCAGTACCGCGGAGAAGATGATCGCGGGCGTGTCGCGCCTGCACGCGCGCGTGCACGGAACGACGCCGGCGGGCATCGCCTACCGCGCCGACGATCCCGAGCTGCTCGACTGGGTGCAGGCCACGGCCAGCTTCGGCTTCCTCACGGCGTACTGCGCGTTCGTGCGCCCGCTCTCCGCGGCGCAGCGCGATCGCTTCTACGCCGAGGGCGAGGCGGCGGCGCTCCTCTACGGCGCCACCGGTGCGCCGAAGTCGGAGGCCGAACTCGAAGCGCTGTTCCAGAAGACGCGGCCGAAGCTCGAGCGTTCGGACATCGTGTTCGAGTTCCTCGACATCCTGCACGCGACGTCGATCTTCCCGCGACCGCTGCGCGCCATCCAGTCGATGCTGATCCGCGCGGCCGTCGAGATCACGCCGACGTGGGCGCGCGAGATCCTCGGGCTCGACGCGCGCTACGGCCTCGCGTCGTGGGAGCACGCCATCGTGCGCGGTCTCGGCAGGGCTTCCGACCGAGTGCTGCTCGCTTCGAGCCCGCCCGCCGAGGCCTGCCGGCGTCTCGGACTCTCCTCGAAGTACCTGCTGCAGCGCGTCTGACGCCTGCTCCGCGCGAGGAGCCCATGAGCGAGTTTCGACGTCCTGATCCGCCATGGCCGCATCGTAGACGGAGGGAGCGCTCCGGAGAGATGCGGAACGACATGCCGGAAGGCGGCATGCGCTACGTGCGCGGCGCGACGGGGATCGATACGGTGCGAGTGAACGGCGAGGTCGTCTACACGAGCGACGGTGGTTGCGTCGACGTGCGCCCCGCACTCCTCGCGACGACCTGAGGGTGTCCCGCGTGAACGACTTCGCCCCCGACGACCCGGCCTTCTTCCTCGGCGATCCGCACGCCGCGTTCCGGCGCCTGCGCCGCGAGGATCCGCTGCCCTGGTATGCGGGCTCGGGCGGCGCGTGGTGCGTGCTCAAGCACGCCGACGTCATGGCGGTGTCGCGCGATCCGCAACGCTTCACGTCGACGCGCGGCGTCCAGCTCGACCAGATGGCGGACGCGGATCGGCCGCAGGGGATTCCGGCGTCGATCCTCGAGATGGACCCGCCGCAGCACAACCAGCACCGCAAGCTGGTGATCGGCGCGTTCACGCCGCGCGCCGCGAAGTTGCAGGAGACGATGGTCCGGCAGATCGCGCGCGAGTGCCTCGAGGCGATCGAGCCGGAGTCGGTGCACGATCTCGTCGAGGCGCTCGCGGTCCCGCTGCCGATGTACGTGATCGCGGAGATGCTCGGCGTCTCGCGCAGCGATCGTCCCCGCTTCAAGCGCTGGTCGGACGCGCTGATCGCGGCGGGCGGCGGCGGGCGGACGCCCGAGACGGACGCGTCGGTCGGCGAGATGCTCGGATACTTCGCCGGCGTCCTCGCCGAACGCAGGAGCGCGCCGAAGGACGACCTCGTCTCGCGGCTCGCGTTCGCGGAAATCGGCGGCGAACGGCTCGGCGATCCGGACATCCTGATGTTCTGCATCACGCTGCTCGCGGCGGGCAACGAGACGACGCGCAATCTCGTGTCGGGAGGCGCGCTGCTGTCGATGCGCAATCCGGATCAACGGCAGCGGCTGCTCGCCGAGCCGCGCCTTCTGCCCAACGCGATCGAGGAGATGCTGCGCTGGTGGACGCCGGTGCAGAGCTTCACCCGGACCGCGACGCGGACCACCGAGCTGCGCGGCCAGCGGATCGCCGAAGGGGACACGCTGCTGATGCTCTACGCCTCGGCGAATCGCGACGAGGAGGTCTGGGGAGACGACGCCGATCGCTTCGACGTCGGCCGCGATCACGCCCGCGTTCGGCATCTGGCGTTCGGCTTCGGCGAGCACCTGTGCCTGGGCGCCCCGCTGGCGCGGCTCGAGGCGCGCGTGCTCTTCGAGGAGCTGCTCGCGCGCTTCCCGCATTTCGAACTCGCGGGCGAGCCGGAGCTGCTGCACTCGCGACTGATTCACGGGGTCGAACGACTGCCCGTGCGCTTCCGGCGCTGAGGCCGCGAAGCAGAGCGGCCGGACACCGTGGACCCCGAAGGGCCCACGGCATCCGGACTGCTCCGTGGGATCCGGCTAGGCCTGGGCCTTGCGCCGGACCGACGAACCCATTCCCGCGATGCCACCGATACCGGCGGCGAGAAGCGCGAGCGTGCCCGGCTCCGGGATCTGGGTCACTGCCAGCTCGCCCGAGTAGAGCGCGCGGGCGCCCGGCGTTCCCGTCAGGACGAGAACGAAGGGCGAATCACCGGTGCTGGCCAGGCTCGCGAACGAGAAGAGGCCGAGTTCGGTGATGGTGGCCGCCTGACCGTTCAGGGTGGCCGTCAGATTGCTGATGTTCTGGGAACTCAGCGACAACAGGAAGTCGTAGGTCCCTGCCGGCAGGTTCGTGAACTCGATCTGGTCATCCCCGCCGTCGAGGATGATCGACTGCCCGATGAACGACGCCGTGCCCGAAGACAGGTCCACGACGAGGTCCGTGGCGAATGCGGGCGTCGAGGCGAGCGAGAGCGCGGCTGCCAGCGCGAGCATCTTGAGCTTCATCGTGTCTCTCATTCTTTGCGCGCTCCGAAATGGGCTTCGGAACCGCTCAGGAGTTGCCATTGCGTTGCGCACCGGGAACACGTCCGGCCCGCAGGCCGTCCGGGGGTTCCCGGGCCTGCAGAGGAAGTGGGTGATTCAGCCGACACGTGGCAGGGATTCGGACCCGGGCGGCCAGAGAGACCGGGGCGCCCCGCGGGAGACGCAAATCGGCCCGGGGCCCTCGCGAGACGACGAGGCATCGACCCGACTCCTCGAACGGGGAAGTGCCGGGCCGATTCGTTAAACGGGTGGGCAGACCGAGGTTCTCCCCGTGGCGATGATCCTGCGCATGCTCCGCTCGACCGAATGGGGGCAGCTCCTCGACTTCGTCTCGCCTTCGTTCTTCGAGGTGCTCTCGGCGCGCGCGCTGGCCGGAGCGGCGCGCGATCTGATCGCGAGCACGCGCGACGCCGCGGGATTCCGCGCGGCGGCTCGCGGGATCGCGGATCGGCTCGCCGCCCGCGCGATGCCGGTCCGGCTCGAACTCGACGCGGGCGGCGCAGCTGCCTCCCCGGCGCTCGCGCCCGGTCGCGACGCGCGCATCGCGCGCGGGCAGCTCGTGCTGCGGCTCTACTTCGAGCAGATCCTCGGCGCCGACGCGGCGCTCCTCGACCTGCGCGGCGCACGCTTCGCCGTGCGCGGCGACACGCTCGTGTGGACTCCGTCTCGCGGCTTCGTGCGCTGGGATCCCGCGTTCGTGGACGCGATCCGCCGGATGTACCGCGGCTTCTACGCAGGCGACACGGCGGCGTTCCGCACCGCGCTCGCCGACCTCCACCTCGATGCCGCGGCCGATCTCTTCCTCGACCACTTCGGCGCGGGCGATCAGAGCGCGGTGCGCTTCGAGATGGCGCACTTCACGCGCAGCTTCCACGCCGTCTTCCTGCGCTGCCGCGAGCACGGCGTGCGGCTGCACCCGGACTTCGTCGCGCTGGGCGTGTACCTCGCGGCGCTCTACGAGCACCTCGAGGAACTCGACGTCCCGCTCGACGTGCGCGGGGCGTTCGCGGCGGCCTCCACGTGAGCGACGCGACACGGCAACGGCCGCGCGTCGTCGTCGCGGGGGCGAGCGGCTTCGTCGGCCGCGCGCTGATCCCGCGTCTCGCGGAGCGTTTCGACGTCGTCGCGCTCTCGCGCGCCACCACCACCGAGACCGCCGACGCGACGGGCGTGCGCTGGCAGCGCTGCGACCTCTTCTCGCTGCGCGAGACGACCGAGGCGCTGGCCGGCGCCGACTACGCCGTCTACCTCGTCCACTCGATGATGCCGTCGGCACGCCTCACGCAGGGAAGCTTCGCGGACATCGACCTCGTGATCGCCGACAACTTCGCGCGCGCCGCCGAGCACGCCGGCCTCCGCCAGATCGTCTACCTCGGCGGGCTCGCGCCTTCGGACGGCGGGCTCTCGCAGCATCTCGAGAGCCGGCTCGAAGTCGAGCGCACGCTCGGCTCGCGCGGCGTGCCGGTGACCGCCGTGCGCGCGGGACTCGTGGTCGGCGCCGGCGGATCGTCCTTCCAGATCCTGGTGCGACTGGTGCGGCGCCTGCCGCTCATGCTGTGTCCGAGCTGGACCCGCACGCTGACGCAGCCGATCGCGCTCGCGGACGTGGTCGAGGTGCTCGCCGGAGCGGTCGGCGCGCCGGACGCGACGGGCGCCGTCCTCGACGTCGGCGGGCCCGACGTGCTCTCGTATCGCGAGATGATGCAGCGAACCGCCGCGCTGCTCGGCCGTCGCGCGCGCGCGTTCTCGGTTCCGTTCTTCACGCCGGGCCTCTCACGACTCTGGGTCACGCTGGTGACGCAGACGCCGCGCGCGCTCGTCGCGCCGCTGATCCAGAGCCTGCGACACCCGATGGTGGCGTCGCGCGACGACCTCACGAAGCGGCTCGGCCGGCCCGGACTCGGCTTCGAGGACGCAGTGCGCCGCGCGCTCGAGGACGAGGCCGCGTCGCCCGACGCGAAGCGCGAGACGCAGATCGCCGCGCTCTCACACGAGCGGCGCCGGCTGCGCGCGGCGCGCACCGTGCGTTCGATCCAGCGCCTGCCCCTCCCGCCGGGTCGCGACGCCGCGTGGGTCGCGCGCGAATACGCCGCCTGGCTGCCGCGCCTGTTCTGGCCGCTCGTCCAGGTGGACGTGGACGCAGCGGGATCGTGCCGCTTCCGCGTGCGTCCGTTCGGCCTGCTGCTGCTGCACCTG
>JALOQG010000252.1 GCA_025453505.1 Myxococcota bacterium
CTGGGAGGAGCAGGCGATGCGGCCAATCCGGACCTCTGGCTGGCGACACAGGACTGATAGCGGCCCGAAGTCAAGCTGGCGAGCGATCGGGCACCCGTCACGCCTCCTCGAAGAGCCCGAGGTCGCCGATCATGCACTTCACGCTGCCGCCGCCCTTCTTGAGGAACTCGCCGACGTCGACGGTGAGGGGCCGCACGCCTCGGCCCCGCACTTGCGCCAGCAGGCGATCCGAGACGCCCGCGGGCAGCACCAGCACGGGATCGGGCCCCGGCAGCGCGAACGAGTTGGCTGCGTAGTGGGCGGCGTCGTCGTCGGAGAGTTCGATCAGCGCGTCGCCAAACTGCGTTTGCAATCGCTCGAAGCTCTCGGGCGCGAGGGCAGGGCGCCAGACCAGCAGGTGCTCCCGTCGCGGGCCGAACGCGCAGAGCGCCGTGTCGCCGTGATAGTGCGCTTCGAGCACGAGTTCGATCCGCACGATCTCGCGCGGCGCGACGAGCGGGGCGAGGAACGATTCGACGCGCGCGTCGGTGCGGAAGCCGTAGATGCGCTTCCACGGCGGGATGCCGACGCGCGGCACCCAGCGCTGGTTCTCGAGGCGTCCGTGCGTCAGCACTTGCACGTCGCCGGCCGGGAAGAAGTCGGCCTCGCCCTCGAAGCGCAACTGCTCGGGCACCGCCGCGACGCGCAGACCCTGCGAGGTCACCACGCGCTCGTAGTGGAAGCGCTCGCCGGCGCGCGTCGCGATCAGGTTCGAGAGATGGAAGGTCTTCTCGAAGATCGGCTTCTCGGCGTCCACGAAGGGCAGGAAACCGGCGTTGGCCGGATACACGAGGCCCGGCTGGCCGGGATCCGCGGGCACGACCACGACGCGCAGGCCGAGGTCGCGCAGCACGTCGCGCAGCCGCCGCCACTGCGCGATCGCCGCGGAGCGATCGACGCTGCGCCGCGTTCCGAGCCACGTCCGGGTATGCGGGTTGGCGCCGCCCTTGACGCTGAAATGGGCGGGATCGCCCATCAGCACGCGGCGGCGCCAGATCACGGCTGCGGCATCCCGGGCGGCAGCGTCGCGGGGTCGAAGCCGCCTGCGTATTCGAGGTGCGACTGCGGGACGCTGCAGTACACCGCCGCCAGGATCCCGGCCGGGCGATGGTTGCCGCTGCGGCCGCTGCCGCCGAAGGGCAAGCGCCCGCTCGCGCCGATCGTGCCGCGATTCCAGTTGAGGATGCCGGTGCGGACGCGGCCGACGCAGTGCTCGTAGCGGCTGCGCTCGCGCGTCATGACGGACGCGGCGAGGCCGAAGTCGCAGTCGTTGGCCTGCGCGATCGCGTGTTCGAGATCGACGACGGGATACACGCCGGCTTCGGGGCCGAAGATCTCGTCGCGGTGATAGCGGTGGCTCTGGCTCGCATCGGGAAACAACGCGAGGCCGGGCGCGGCGAAGGGCGGCGGCAGCTCCTGTTCGCAGATCGGGATGCGCGTTCCGCCGGCTTCGGCCGCGAGCGCGCGATACCGACCGAGTCTCGCGTGCGCGGCGCACGACGCGAGCGGACCCATGAAAGTGTCGGGTGCGAGCGGGGCGCCGATGCGGACGCCCGCGAGCACGCGCGCGAGGCGTTCGGTGACTTCGTCCACGAGCCGCTCTGCGACGAAGATCCGCGAGAGGCTCGAGCAGCGCTGTCCCGTCGTCGCGCAGATCGAGAGCGCCGCTTCGGCGAGCGTCAGGTCGAGATCGGCGTCGTCGCACACGATCATCGCGTTCTTGCCGCCCATCTCGAGCGCGAGCAGCTTGCCCGGCTGGTCGAGCGTCGCTTCGGCGAGCGAGCGTCCCGCGGACCAGGAGCCCGTGAAGAGCACGCCGTCCACGTCGCGGTGGAGCGCCAGCGTGCGGCCGACGCCGGCATCGCCCTGCACGAGCTCGAGCACGCCGTCGGGCAATCCCGCCTCGCGCCACAGCGACGCCAGCCACGCGCCGACGCCGGGCGCGAGCTCGCTGGGCTTCAGGACGACACAGTTTCCCGTCGCGAGCGCGGGCACGATGTGGCCGTTGGCGAGGTGGGCGGGGAAGTTGAACGGCGCCAGGACGGCGAGGACGCCGCGCGGATGGAAGGTCGCGCGCGCGCCGGCGCCGGCCTCGAAGTCCGCGACGAAACGCAGGCCTTCGCCGAGCGTCACGTCGACCTTGGCGGCCAGCAGCGCCGCCTCGGCGCGCGCGTCCCAGATCGCCTTGCCGACCTCGCGCGCGATCAGGACGGCGAGCGCCTCGCTGCGCTCGCGCGCCAGCGTGGCGAAGCGCTGCAGCACGCCGCTGCGCGCCGCGAGGCCCGCGTCGCGCCAGCGCGGGAAGGCCGCGCGCGCGTGCGCGACGGCCGCGTCGATGGCCGCCGCGTCCGCCACGGCGAAGCGTCCGATTTCATCGTTCGGGTTGGCGGGTGAACGGCTGACGAGTTCCCGGTCCACGCGACTCCTCGCGACGACGTTCACGGCAGCGGTGTCACGGCGACGCGATCGCCCGCTGCGACGCCCAGCGCCTCGCGACACTCCTTCGAGACGCACGGGAAGCCGTCGTCGTCGATCGGCACCACCGTGGCGCGGAATCCGAAGCTGCCTTCGGCGGAGAGCAACGCGAGCGGTTCGCGCATCGCCTGCGGCTCGTCGTCGGCGAGCGAGGGCAGGACCAGCTCCTTGCGCTCGCGCACCGAGGCGATCGCATCGCGCGCGCAGCCGAGATACGGGCCGCCGTCGAAGGGATCCACCTGGTTCAGGTGCCGGAAGCCGATCTTCTCGAGGATGCGCAGCGCGGCGATCGCCGACTCGTTGGGGCGCCCGATCACTTCGCGCACGGCGGGCGGGAAGAGCGTCGCGTAGACGGGATCGCGCGGGAACAGATCGGCGATGAAGGTCTTGTTGGTCGCCGAGAGGCGGTCGGCCTCGCGGAAGGAGAGGCCGGTGAAGTGCGCGCCGAAGGCGTCCCAGAGCCGGTTGCAGCCCGGCGCATCGAAGGGCGAGAGCATCTCGGCGATCACCTCGCGTTCGAAGCGATCTGGATGCGCGGCCATGAACGCGAAGCGCACGATCGAGAGCGCCTTGCCGCACTTCTCCGGATGGCGGCGATAGCCCGGATCGAGGATCAGGCCGCCGATCTCGGTGGGGCCGTCGGTGGACGAACGCAAGCGCAGCTTGTCGTGCGCGAAGCGGCGGCCGAGCTGCGCGCAGGTGCGCTCCTCGGTCGAGAGCTCGAGCCAGTAGTGGGGGCTCTCGGGCGTGCCGTGCTGGGCGAGGATGGTCGAAGTGCCGATGCAGCGATGTCGCACGACGTCCTCGAGCACGAACACGTAGACCGCTTCCCCGCGGCGGCTGGTCTGGCCGGCGAAGCAGCGCACGGAGTCGTGGATGCGCTGCGCGAGGAAGTGGCGATCGCTCGGCAGGTTCATCGAGTCGAGCTGCGCGGCGAGCCCGACGAGATCGTCGAGGTCGCGCTCGGCCACGGGTCGCAGGATCAGCACGCGGCCTCCCGTTCCGCCGCCACGCGGCGCAGCGCCTTCTCGAGCATCGCGAAGCCCGCTTCGAGCTCTTCGTCGGTGGTGTTCACCGGCGGCAGCAGGCGGATCCGCGTCGGGTGCGAGCCCGCGGTGAAGACGATCAGGCCCTCGTCCCAGGCGGCGCGCAGCACGGCGTCGGCGCTCGCCGGCTTGCCGTCGAAGGGGACGAACGCGTGCATTGCGCCGACGCCCTCGTGACGCGATATGGCGTCGGGACAGCGCTTCGCGAGCGCCTCGAAGCGGCGCGCGATGCGCCGGCCGAGCAGCGCGACGCGGCCTTCGGGGCCGAGGTAGCCGTCCTGCTCCAGCCGCTCGACGATGCGCGCGCCGACCGCCATTCCGACGGTCGCGCCCGCGTAGGTGCCCGACACGAGCCCGGGGCGCGGATTCAGCTCGCGCGTGAACAGCATCGCGCTGCCCTGCAGCACCTTGCCGGCCGTCGCGACGTCCACCCATTCTTCGAGGCCGAGCGTGCGGAACGCGAACAACTCGCCGGTACGCGCGAAGGTCTGCACCTCGTCCACCCACACCGCGACGCCCGCCGCGCGACAGCGCTGCATCAGCGCGGCGAAGAACTCGCGCGGCGCCGTGCGGATGCCGCCTTCGCCCTGCACCAGCTCGAAGACCATCGCCGCGATCTGCTTCGGATGGCGCGCGAGGTGCGCGTCGAGCGCGGCGAGGCTGCGGCCGATCGGATCGGGGTGCGCGGCGTCGTAGAACGGGACGAGCAACACGTTGCCGCGCAGCGGCAGCCCGTCGCGATACGCGGCCTTGTCGGTCACTTCGGCGAGTGTCGTCGTGCGGCCCGCGAAGTTGTTTTCGAAGGCGACGATGCGGTCGGCCGGGTGTTGCTTCTGCAACACGATCTTCAGCGCGTTCTCGTTGGCGATCGCGCCCGAGAGCGAGAGCCAGACGTGACGCAGGCGCGGGCCCGCGTGGCGCAGCAGCGCGCGCGAGACGCGCAGGTACTCGGGACCCGGCACGAGATGGCCCTGGAACGCGACGTCGCTCGCGGCGGCGACGACGGCGGTCTCGATCAGGTCGCGATCGCCGTGACCGAATGCGTAGACGCCGATGCCGCCGATCCAGTCGAGCTTCGTCGTGCCGTCGGCGAGTCGCACGCGCGCGCCGCGGCCGACGCCGGACGCGAGCGCGGGCAGCATCAGGGGCCGACCGCGCGTCCGCCCGATCGCGCCGATCGCGCGTGCGTATTGCGACGGCGAGAGCGCGCGCTCCGAGGCCTCGCGCACCACGGCGTCCACGAGCGCGGCCGCCGCCTCACGGACGCCGGGCACGCGCGCGAG
>JALOQG010000253.1 GCA_025453505.1 Myxococcota bacterium
CGGACGCCGACGCGGATCGCGCGCTCGTCTACTTCCACGGCGGCTCGTACAACGCGGGCGGCGTCGGCTCGCATCGCGCGCTCTGCACGCAGCTCGCGCGCGCGACGGGTCTGCGCGTGCTCAGCGTGGACTACCGGCTCGCGCCCTAGCACCCGCACCCGGCGGCCGTCGAGGATGCGTGCGCGGCGCTGCGCTTCGTCTGGCAGAGCGGCTTCGCGCCGTCGCAGGTCGCGCTCGCGGGTGATTCGGCGGGCGGCGGACTCGCGCTCGCGGCGCTCGTCGCGCTGCGCGACGCCGGCGATCCGCTGCCCGCGGCGGTCGCGCTGCTCTCGCCGTGGACCGACCTCACGCTCTCGGGCGCGTCGTTCCTCGGCAAGGCGGACGTCGACCCGATGATCGTGCCGGACGTGCTCGCGGTGGCGCGCGATCGCTACGTGGCGGACCAGGCCGCCGACGCACCGACGATCTCGCCGCTCTTCGCGGATCTCGCGGGCCTGCCGCCGATGCTGGTGCAGGTCGGCACCGACGAGTGTCTGCTCGACGATTCGACGCGCCTCGCCGAGCGCGCGAGCGACGCGGGAACCGACGTCGTCCTCGAAGTCTGGGACGACATGATCCACGTCTGGCAGGCGTTCTTCGCGATGCTGCCCGAAGGCCGCGACGCGATCGACGCGATCGCCGCCTTCGTGCGCGCGCGCCTCAAGTAGCGCGCGGCGCGGAGAGCTTGTAGGTCACGGTGGCGCGCGAGACGGCCGTCGCGTCCGTGCCGCGCACGTCGACCTCGACCACGCAGATCGACCCGCCGCGCTGGATGACGCGCGCCGTCGCGAGCAGATCCCGGCCGCGGCCCGCCGCGAGGTAGTGGATCGAGAAACCGATCGTGGTGGATGGCTTCCATGCGCGGCAACGTAGACGTCTGCGCGCGGCCGCAAAGAGCCAGTTCCGCCAGGAATCCTGGGACCAGTCCCCGAGCCCTAGAAGCGTGAGCGCTCGAGCGGCACGTCGGCGCGCTCCCACGCGTTCTGGAAGCCCTTGCGCGCATACTGCGCCGGCCCGTAGTGACCCTGCTTCGCAAGGCTCTGCGAGAGGCCGAGCAGCGACCAGCCGTTCTTCGGGTGCTGGCGCAGATCCTCGCGATACACGGCCTCGGCGTCCGCCGCGCGGCCGGACTCGAGCAGCACGACGCCGAGCGCCTGGCGCAGCGGGAAGTAGAACGGCGGCGGCTCCGCGTAGGGCAGCGCGTCCTGGATCGCGATGCCCGCGACGAGTTCCGCCTCCGCCTGCTTGCGATCGCCGCGCGCGAAGGCGATCTCGCCGGCGAGATGGTGGCGCGCGACGTCGAGCCGCTGGCCCGCCGTGCCGCCCGACGTGTCGAAGCCCATGCCCGCGACCGCCGGCGTCGCCGCGATCGCCGCGAGCGCCGCCGCCTCGACGTCGGCAGCCGGGAGATCGCCGCGGCGCACAAATGCGAGTCCGCGCGCGTAGTGGCGGATCGCCGCGACGAAGCGCTGTCCCTCCGGCGGCGCCGGTTCGGCGAGGATCGCATCCCAGCGGCCGAAACGCGCGAATGTGTAGAGCGGCGTCGCGAGGAAGTCCTCGAGGAACGGGAAGGCCGCGAGATCGACCGGAGCGATGTGCGCCGTCAGCCGGCGCGCGGCCGTCAACGCGGCGTCGCTGCGCCCCTGCGCCAGCGCCGACGCCCACAGGAAGTGCAGGTTGTGCGTGTAGTAGGACGCCGCATACGCGGGCGACGCGCGGCACCATGCGAAGTACGCGACGTCGGACGCCGCCGCCTGCTCGTTGATGTCGAACGAATCCTGGTAGCGCCCGACGCGGTAGTAGATGTGCGCGGGCATGTGGACGAGGTGGCCCGCGGCAGGAGCCTGCACGGCGAGCCGGTCGGCGGCGGGCTCCGCCTTCTCGGGCTCGAAGCGCTCGTAGAGATGGATCTTGTAGTGCAGCGCCCCGGTGTGATCGGGGTGGATGGCCAGAGCGGCCTCGATCGCCGCGGCCGCTTCGTTCGTGAACTCGCGCGGCGCGCCGTCGTCCTGCCAGTAGTTCCACGGCGAGAGGTCGAGCAGCGACTCGGCGTAGATCGCCGCGGCGTCCGCGTCGCCGGGATGCGCCTGCCAGACGCCGCGCATCGCGTCCGCGAAAGCACGATCGAGCGCGACGCGGTTCGCCGCGCCCGCTGCGCCCGCCGTGGCTTCCGCATCGGCGGCATAGCGCGTCTGGATCGCCGCGATCCACGCGCGCTCGGCCGGGCTCGCGTGCTCCGCGAGACGTTGCGCCTGCTGCGCCGCGTCGTACGCGACGCGCGCTGCGTCGGGTCCCATCGGCGCATTGATGTTCGGCCCGGCTGCGAACGCGACGCCCCACCAGCACATCGCGCACTTCGGGTCGAGCCGCGCGGCTTCGCGGAAGGCGTCGATGGCGCCGTCGTGGTTGAAGCCGAACGCGAGCGCGAGCCCCTGGTCGAAGTAGCGCTGCGCCAGCTCGTTCGAGGTCGAGATCGGGTGGTGGATCTCGCCGAGGCCGTCGAGCAGCCGGGGCCGGTGCACCGGAGCCGCGGCCGGCGGCTCGCCGCCCTGACAGGCGCCGAGCGAAACCAGGACGAGACACACGAGGGTCGGGCGAATCCATCGGGTCATGGGATCTCCTCCGTGCGCTCCGCTACTCGGCGTCGCGCGCCAGCTCTTCCCAGTTCGAGATCGTCGTCTCGACGTCGGGCGGCAACGGGATCTCTTCGTCGCGTTCGCGGTATTCCGCCATCTCGAGTTCGTCGAGGAGGCGGACGTGGATCAGATCCCGCGAGACGTCGATGAGCAGGATCGCCTGCGAATCGCCGCCCGCGTGGGGCTTGTTGCCGATCGCGTAGAGCACGTCGCCGTCGGCCGAGAGCGGACCCTGCGTGCCGAAGTTGGCGAGAAAGGTCGTGTAGCGCGTGCCGAGCAGCGCGAGCAGACGCGACTGCAGCGGATCCGTGTCGAAGAGATGGACGTCGCTCGGATACTTGCCGACCTGCGCGCGCAGCGATGCGAGGCCCGCGGGCGGCGCCGGCGCTTCGGCAGCCGGCGCGGACGCGGACGCGGCCGCCGGCGGTGCGGCGGGCGGCGCGCCGTCGCCGCACGCGAACGCGCCGAGAGCGAGCACCGCGAAGATCCAACGCGACTTGCGAGTCATCGACCTGCAAGTCATCGACCTGCGAAGCATCGAGCTGAAAATCATCGAGCTGCGGGTCCGCACGCGCCATCCGGTGCTCGCCAGCATACTACCGCGATCCGCTCGCGGAGCGGCTCGAAACTCGTCGGCGACGATCGCACCGAGGTCTGAGCCGCGCGTCACGCCCGCTGCGTGCGCACGGCGCTGCACGAACGCACGAACTCCGCGAGCTCCTGCCAGCGGGCGAAGCTCCACGACCTCGCAGCGGCGCCGCTCGTGGACGGCGCGACGAAGAGGCGCGTCGCTCCGATCGCCGCGTCCTGCACGCCGAAGTCCACGGGCCGGCCGAAGAACTCGCGTGCGGCGCGCTTGCCGTTGAAGGCGAGCACGGCGGGCCGGTAGCGCGCGATCTTCGCGCGGAGCGCGTGGCGGCCGGCGCGCGCGAACTCGATCTCGTGATCGCCGCCCGACTGGTCCTGTACGAGATCGGTGAGCCCAATGCCGAACGCGAGGACGCGCGCGTAGTCGGCCGGCGCGAGCAGCTCGGTCGTGAGGCCCGTCGCCGCGAGCGTCCGCCACAGCTTGTTGCCGGGGCCCGCATAGTAGTGACCGCGCTGCGCGGAGACGCGGCCCGCTGCGGATCCGCACACGACGAGCCGCAGGTTCGGTGCGAGCACGTCCGGGAGCACGCTTGCCACTTTTCTACCAGGACGGGCGTTGGGCGAGGCAGACGAACACGGATGCGTCCGGTGCGGCGCGGCCGCCGCCGGGCGCGCGCATCGCGATGCGATCGAAGCCCGCCTCGCGCAGCATCTCCGCGAAGCGTTCCTGCTCCCACCAGCGCGTGACGAGCGTGCGATCCGCACGTTCGCTCGCGCCGTCCGCCAGGATGCGTTCGTAGCGGAGCGCGGTGTGCACCTCGCGCCGGGCGCGATCGACCCGCGTCTCGACGAGCGTCACGCGCAGCACTGCGCCGTCTTCGCCGCGCAGCTCGCGGGTCGAGCCGAGCGCGGACGGCTCGCTCGCGTCCGGCACGGTCAGCGGGATCAGCACGCTGCCGCCAGGCGCCAGGTGTTCGTGGATGCGGACCAACGCGCGACGCGCGTCTTCGTCGCCGCCCAGCAGCGTGAAGCTCGCTCCAGCGAGGAAGATCGAGCGGAAGCGCCGCGGGATCTGCATGTTCTGCAGCGTCTGCTCGTGCAGCGTCGGACGCAGGCCGGCACGCGTCGCCTTCTCGCGACACAGCGCGAGCATGTCGGCCGAGCAGTCGAGCCCCTCGACGTCGTAGCCGCGCGCGAGCAGGTCGAGGAGCGGCTGGCCCGTCCCGCAGCAGAGCTCGAGCGCCGGCGTGCCGGAGCGATCGAGGAACGGCGCGTACTCGTCGGCCGTCGCACGGTACGACACGAGCGGCTCGTAGAGCTGCGCGACGAGGCCCGTGTAGAAGCGCGTCGGGTCCGGCCTCATGCGCCCCGGTTGAGCAGCCACAGGCCCGCGTTCAGATACGCCGCGAAGCACACCCAGAGCACGTACGGGACGAAGAGCAGACCGGCGGTCCGGCGGATGCGGAAGAAGGCGTCGGTGGTCGAGAGGATCACGATCAGCAGCACCGCGATCTCGAGGAGCGCGGTCCCCGGCCTCTGCATGCCGAAGAAGAGATACGACCACATCGCG